>NZ_JBQHST010000006.1:0-74106 GCF_052066095.1 Collinsella sp. HCP28S3_B9 | reverse complement strand
GCGGCGCGGCTGCGCCTATGGCACTTCAACATCATTGTCGCAGCCCCGACCCGCGGTCACGAGCGGGGGCTCCTATCTTTTTAGTGCCCTCGGATTGGGTCATAGTGTCTGACGTTGCCAAAGCATCGGCGTCGGCTTGGTCCAGATGTGGCAGTTGAGGACGTTCCCTTTCTGCCGGCAGTTGGGGACAGTCCTAGCCGTTGGGTAGTCATTGGGGACGTACTTAAACGACTAGTCATTCAGGAACGTCCCCAATGGCTAGTCGTTTAAGTACGTCCCCAATGAGTATGTGGGGGCGCAGATTTTTCCGTTCGGCGATTTGTGGCTTGAAAAATGTATATAACGACTATAACGTAGTATGAAACATATTGGAAACAATACCGAGGAGGCTGCGTTGAAGAAAAGCAATCTGGGCTATGTGCTGGTGCTGATCGCCGCGCTTATGTGGGGCAGCATCGGAATCTTTGTAAACGGCATCTCGGCCATGGGCGTTTCGTCCCAGAGCATGGCTGCCTTTCGCTTGCTGGTCGGAGCGCTTATCTTGGCGCCGGTTCTGATGTTTATGGGCTGCCGCCCGGGTGAGGGGTCTACCGTGGCTCAGGGTCCGCTGGCCCTGTTCAAGGCAAGCCCTAAAGAGCTTGTTCCCTGCGCGCTTGTCGGTATCGTCGGTTTGGCCGCCGCCAACACCTGCTATTACGAGTGCATGGGCGAGGTGGGCATGTCCACGGCCTCGGTGCTGCTCTACACCTCGCCGGTGTTTGGCGTCATGCTCGGCCGCGTGCTTTATCGCGAGGACGTGACCCCTAACAAGCTCGTTGCCATTGTCTTTAACATCGTTGGCTGCGTGCTTGCAGTGACCAATGGCGACCTTTCCGGTTTTCATTTTTCGGTTTGGGGCGTCACGTCGGGTGTGATTGCAGGCCTTTGCGGTGCGTCGCTCGCGGTGTTTAGCCGAATAGCAACCAAGACGGTCCACCCGCTGGCAGTCACGTTTTGGGGCTTTGTTTTTGGCGGTGCGGTTATGGCAGCTATCGCGGCTCCGTGGCCGGATGTCGCCGCGGCAATGTCGCCACAGCTGCTGCTGCTGTTCCTTGGCTTTGGACTCATCCCCACAGCCGTGGCTTACATCTTATATATGCAGGGTCTGTCCATGGGGCTCGAGACGTCGAAAGTTCCCGTCGTAATGTCATTCGAGACAGTTGTCACCGTACTGCTGGGCATTGGTGTCTACGCCGAGCCCACCGGCGCGATCAAAGTCCTGGGCATCGTGCTGGTGCTCGCGTCCATCCTGATTATGAATACCGACTTCTCCAAGCTGCGCAACAGTGTGTTTGTCGGTCATGTCATTGAGAGCATGACCTTTAAGCCCAACGCGTGGTGGACGGAGAAATCGCAGGACATGGATCTGTTTAAGGAACGCACCGGCATCGCGCTGGAGCCCACCGTACAGGAAAGTCCCTGGTACTTCGTGCGATAGGGAATTGCGTGCGGCATCCGACCTGGGGTTATCCAGCCAGTGCCCGCCTACCCAGCCCCAATGTTTCGAGTACGTTAAGCCCGTAAACGGTCGATTTTTATCCGCGAACGGTCTTTATACTAATTATCAATGTAAGTAGCGTATAAGACGTTATAATGACCATAACGAAAAGGAGGAGGCAAGATGAATCAGATCATTCTCGCATCTCATGGCGGCCTGGCCGCAGGCGCCAAAGACACGCTCGAGATGGTTCTCGGCGACGTGTCGAACGTCCACGTCGTGTCGCTTGCTCGTGACGACAAGGAGCCCATCACCAATAAGGTGGACGCCATGATCGCCACGTTCAACGCGGACGACACCGTCTATGTGCTGACCGATATGCTCGGCAGCTCGGTCAACAACAGCATGGTCGAGCTTTCCAAGAACGGCACGAAGTTCACGGTTGTCAGCGGTTTCAACATCCCGCTGGCGCTCACGCTCGCTATGAGCCCCGCCCCCGTCAAGGGCACCGAGCTCGCGGCCCTCATCAACGAGGCCCGCACTGGTCTGACCAACCCCAACGCACCGGTCGAGGCCGTCGCGGCTCCCGCCAAGAAGGCCAAGGCGTCCCGTCACAGCTCCGGTCCCGCCAAGATCGTCCTCGCACGTCTTGACTACCGTCTGCTGCACGGCCAGGTCGTCTTTACCTGGACCACCAAGGTTCAGGCCGAGCGCATCATCGTCGTCGACAACGCTGCCGCCAACGATGACATCAAGAAAGGCGCTCTTAAGCTGGCCAAGCCCCAGGGCGTGCGCCTGAACGTCTTCACCGTCGAGCGCGCCCTCGCCAAGATGGACAAGCTCAACACCCTTGGCGAGCGTGTCATGTTCGTCTTTGGCAACACTGCCGAGATGCTGCAGTTCTGCCAGGGCTACAAGCTCGACGCCATCAACCTGGGCGCCACCGCCAACCACGACGGTGCCGATCAGATCGGCGGCAAGGACAGCTCCGTCTTCTTCGACGCCACGCAGAAGGACGACATCAACCAGCTGCTCGACATGGGCATCAAGCTCTATGTCCAGCAGACCCCCACGTATCAGAGCGTCGACATCGACGCCAAGCTGTAGTCAACCAGGCTTTTGCCTGACTGAAAGGAGAAGGGTATGAATACGTTCATCAGTGCGGTGCTCGTCGGCCTCGTCGGCGTGTTCTGCATGTGGGACTCCCGCCTGCTCGGTCGTCTTAACTTCGAGCAGCCCCTCGTTGGCGCTACGCTCGTCGGTCTGCTGCTGGGCGATGTGCCCACCGGCCTTGCCGTCGGCGCCGCCGTCGAGCTCGTGTCCATGGGCCTGGTGCAGGTCGGTGCTGCCGTTCCGCCCGATATGGTCCTGGGCGGCATCGTGGCCGCTGCCTTTGCGTGCCTGACCGATGCTTCCGCCGAGACCGCCATGACGATCGCCATCCCGGTCGCCGTCCTGGGTCAGCTCCTCGGCATCGTGTTCCGTTCCATCATCGCCGCCCTCACCCATGTGGCAGATAGCGCGATCGATAACGGAAAGTTCAAGACCGCCTACCGTATGCACATCTGCGTCGGCACTGGTCTGTACGCCGTCATGTACTTCCTGCCGATCTTCCTCGCCGTCTTTGTTGGCACCGACCTGGTTCAGGCCATCGTCAACATGGTTCCCGAGTGGCTGTCCACTGGTCTTAACGTTTCGACCAAGATCATGACCGCCTACGGCTTGGCCCTGCTGCTCACCATGATGATCAAGAAGGGTATGACTCCGTTCCTGTTCATCGGCTTCCTGCTCGCCGCTTACCTCAACCTGTCCGTCATCGCGGTCGCTCTGATCGGTGTGTGCCTGGCTGTCGTCTTCATGGGCTTCAAGTTCAACGGTTCCCATGCAGCCGCCGGTGTCGATTCCGACTACGATCCGCTCGAAGACGACGAAGACTAAGGAGGAACACACTATGGCAACCGCAACCAAGGACGTGTCCCTGAACAAGAAGGTCAGCCAGTTCTTCTGGCGCTCCTGGGCCATCCAGGCCTCTTGGAACTACGAGCGTCAGATGAACATGGGCTTCCTCTATGGCATGGTTCCCACGCTCGATCGCCTCTATCCGGATGAGTCCGACCCCAAGCAGCTCGCTGCCAAGAAAGAGGCTTACCGCCGTCACATGGCGTTCTACAACTGCACTCCGCAGACGAGCGCTTTCGTCCTGGGCCTCGCCGCCTCCATGGAGGAGGAGTACGCCAAGGATCCCGAGAACTTCGATCCCGATTCGATCAACGCGGTCAAGACCTCCCTCATGGGTCCGCTTTCCGGTATTGGTGACTCCTTCTTCCAGGGCACCATCCGCGTTATCGCCTTTGGTCTGGGCGTTCAGCTGGCTCAGCAGGGCTCCATCATGGGCCCGATCCTGGCCATGCTCATCTCCATCGTGCCCTCCGTGCTGATCACGTGGTTCGCAGCCAAGATGGGCTATCAGGGCGGCCACGAGTACCTGAGCAAGCTTCAGGGCGGCGACCTCATGGAGAAGCTCATGTATGTCTGCGGCATCGTGGGTCTTATGTCCGTGGGTGGCATGATCGCTACGCTGATCGGCGCCACCACCCCGCTGCAGTTCGCTGACGGCACCGTCGTGATCCAGGACATCCTGGACGGCATGATGCCCCAGATGATTTCCCTTGGCCTCACCGGCCTTATGTACTGGCTCATCAAGAAGAACGTCAACACCGGTTGGCTTCTTGTGATTGCCATCGTGGGCGGCATCGCCCTCTCCGCGGCCGGCATCCTGGCCTAGTCGCGCCCAAGCGTCTAACCGCTTTCCCCGGGGAGCCTGCCTGGCATCCCATACCCCAGGCAGGCTCCCATCCCTAAATGTGTCAAAGGGACAGTCCCTATGTCACATCTTCAATGGGCCGGCGACTCGGTCCAAATCACGGTAACCCTGCGCACGTCCGGCAAAGTGGCGCCGCAAAAATCGAAAGGAATGTGTCAGATGTACGAGATCGACCTTAACCTCCCCAAGCAGATCGTCGCTGATGTCCTGTCCAACCACGAGATCCACAGCGTCGCCTTCGTCGGCTGCGGCGCTTCCATGTCCGACCTTTACCCCGCCAAGTACTTCCTGGCCAACAACACGGACAAGCTGAACGTTCAGATCTTCACCGCAAACGAGTTCAACTACGACACGCCCTCCTGGGTCAACGAGCACACCTTCGTGATCACCTGCTCCCTCGGTGGCTCCACGCCCGAGACCGTCGAGGCCAACAAGACCGCCAAGAAGCACAACTGCCCGGTCGTCTCCCTCACCAACAAGGCCGGCTCCGCTCTGACCGTCGACGCCGACCACGTCATCATCCACGGCTTCCACGCCAACTACGCTGCCAAGTGCGAGAAGCCCGGCTATGCCATCGCTCTTGCTCTCGAGATCCTTCAGCAGACCGAGGGCTATGACCACTACGAGGACATGATCACCGGTCTCACCAACGTCTTCGACCTCTGCGAGAACGCCGCTCAGTCCTGCAAGAAGCTCGCCAAGAAGTTCGCCGAGGACTTCAAGGACGACAAGATGATCTACTTCATGGCTTCCGGTGCCTCCGAGAAGATGGCTTATTCTCACGCCGCCTTCCTGTTCACCGAGATGCAGTGGATCGACGCCGCCGCTTACAACACCGGCGAGTACTTCCACGGTCCGTTCGAGGTTTCCACCGAGGGTAAGCCCTACGTCTTCTTCATGTCCGATGGCGCTACCCGTCCGATGGACGCCCGCGCCCTCACCTTCCTTGAGCGCATGGGCGCCAAGGTCGCTCTGATCGACTCCAAGGACTACGGCCTGGCTGACGCCGTGCCCGCGAGTGTCGTCACCTACTTCAACCCGCTGCTGCACCTCGCCGTTATGCGCGAGTACGGCAACCAGATCGCCGAGGCCCGTCAGCACCCGCTGACCATGCGTCGCTACATGTGGAAGCTTTCCTACTAATCACAAGTAAGCAGCCCTTACGGGTTGATTGAGAGGGGATGGGGTTTTCGCCCCGTCCCCTTTTTTGCTTTGGGGGCGTGTTTGTCGCGCCGCAAACCCCAGATAAAACCTACCAAAATAAACCTGTCCCTTTTTGGCAGGTGGAAGGAGGAGCGTATGATCAAGGCAGTGCTGTTTGACATGGACGGCGTGCTGGTCGATACCGAGTGGTTCTACAACCGTCGCCGCGTGGCGTTTATGGAAGAGAAGGGGTTCCACTTTGACGAGATCCCCGACCTTTCGGGGTCTAACGAGCCGGCCATTTGGAAAGCGCTGGTGCCCGACGATGTTGAGCTGCGTGAGCGCCTGCGCGTGGAGTACAAGCAGGTCTACAGCCCGCACCACCCCGTTCCGTATGCCGAGCTTCTCAACGAGCAGACGGGGCCGGTGATGCGTGAGCTGCATGAGCGCGGCGTGAAGTGTGCCATCGCGAGCTCGTCCTATCGCGAGCTGATCGACGAGCTGGTGGAGATTGCCGGCATCGCCGACGTGCTGGACTACACCATCAGCGGTCACGAGTGCAGTGCGTTTAAGCCCGACCCCGAGATCTACCAGCGTGCCATGGAGGCGCTGGGGGTGGAGCCTGCCGAGTGCCTGGTTATCGAGGATTCGCCTCTGGGCATCGAGGCTGGCAAGCGCTCTGGCGCCCGCGTCCTGGCGCTGCGTCCGCACGAGGGCGTCAACCTGGACCAGTCTGCCGCCGACGTTGTCATTGACAATCTGTGTGACATCCTACCTGCCATTTAGGGACAGGTTTATTTTGGCAGGTTTTATCTGGGCAAATGCCGAATTCGCCGTGAAGGGATCGCTCTCTTCACGGCGTTTTTCTTTTGAGCGGCCTCACGGTCCTTATGATGGTTGTCGAGAGAGGGTGAATTGAGGCGCCCCCGCACGCTCCATGCTACAATCGCGGGCATGCCCCACAACTATATCTGCCTTCGAAAGGAGCCTGCGTGGCGGATGCCATCGATCAGCTCACGGACCGAGTGCTCGTACTCGGCCGCCTCACCATCGTCCGCCGTGCCATTACTGCCGTGGCAGTCACGGTCTCTGCCGTTCTCCAGACATTCCTGATCCAGGCGTTCATTCGGCCCGCTGACCTGCTTCCGAGCGGTTTTACCGGCGTCGCGGTCCTTCTCGATCGCGTTACCTCGCTAGGCGGCGTTCACATCGACATCTCGCTCGGTATGCTCGCACTCAACATCCCCGTGGCGCTCCTATGCTGGAGCGGCATTAGCAAGCGCTTCGTCATCTTCTCGATGATGCAGGTCGTGCTCTCGTCGCTGTTCCTCAACGTCTTTCACTTCGCTCCATTTTTGGGCGACAAGATCATGCTCATCATTTTTGGCGGTGTGGTCTCGGGCCTGGGTGCTGCCATCGCGCTTAAGTCCGGCGCATCCACCGGCGGCACCGACTTTATCGCGTTATGGGTCTCCAACCACACAGGCAAGACCATCTGGGGCGTCATCTTTGGCTTCAACTGCTTTATCCTGGCAATCTTTGGTTTTATGTTTGGCTGGGACAAGGCGGCGTATTCCATTGTGTTCCAGTTTATTTCGACCAAGACCATCGACAGTTTCTATCATCGCTACGATCGTGTGACGCTGCAGATCACGACGCGCAAGGCAGACGAGGTCATGACTGCCTACGTAAACCATTTTCAGCACGGCATTAGCTGCGCCGAGGTCGTCGGCGGATACAGCCGCGAGAAGATGTACCTGCTGCACACCGTTGTCTCGACCTACGAGAGCCAGGACATTATCAAGCTGGTGTGCGACGTTGATCCCGGCGCCGTGATCAACGTGTTCCACACGCTCAACTTTGTGGGCGGTTGGTGGGGCGGTCATGTCGACGAACCCATGCCCACGGCTGTTCCCGATCCCGATAAGCCCGCACGCATGGCCAGCAGGCAGGTGCGCCTCAGCGAACAGGACAGCTTGCAGCAGGACGACGGCAAGTAAGGTATTTGGTATTTTGCCGGCTCTGCTCAATCCTGTCCCTTTTTGGTAGGGAGGGTGTATCGTTTTATCGTTATGAGGTAACATAAAACTAGACGTTATATACGTATTTGTTATTCCGATATTTCGATAAGAGTGATTAGATATGCCTGCACCCAAAAATGCGCCGCTGTACCAGCAGATTTACGACGAAATCAAGGATTCGATCGAGAAAGGTGTTTATGCACCCAAGGAGCGTATCCCGTCCGAGCTTGAGCTTGCCGAGCAGTACGAGGTGAGCCGTATTACGGTGCGCCGCGCCGTAGAGGAGCTGTGTTCCGATGGCTATCTGGTTAAACAGCAAGGCCGTGGCACGTTTGTCTCCACGCCGCACATCAACCGCCAGTTTCATGCCTCGATGCTGCAGACGTTTACCGCGCTGTGTGCCGACAATGGCATGAAGGCCGGCGCGCATGTAATCGATCGCCAGATCGTTCCGGCGCGCCAAAACGAGATGGAGTTCTTTGGCCTGCAGAAGGATGCGCTGCTGCTGCATATCAAGCGCGTGCGTACGGCCGACGGCGAGCCCATCTTTGAGGAGAATATCTTTGTGCCCTTTGACGCCTACCGTGAGCTGTTGACGGCCGACCTTGAGGACAAGTCGATTTTTGCCGAGGTCGAGCGTGTTGGTGGAACGCCGATTGCCTCGGTTGGCTACCGCACGGTCGAGGCCGTTCGCGCCAATGCCGAGCAGGCGGCCGAGCTGGGCATCGCTCCGCACGATCCGCTGCTCAACCTGCGTGCCGGCTTTACCGGTCCCAATGGCGAGCCGGTTTTGCTCGGCAAGCAGTACTACGTGGGTAGCCGCTACGTCATGGTCATGTAAGTTACGCGGTTTTACCAAACCGCGTAACGGCTCGACGCTACGCCTTTGGTTCCGCCGTTCTAACGAACGGCGGACCGGTCGACGCTGCAAACGCCCCTAAGCGAGCAAGGTGACGTTCAATCGTCGGTCGCGTACCGAAGTACGCTTCCCTCCTCTTTCACGTCACCTTGCTCGCTTAGGGGCGTTTTCGCTGACTTATGCTCAACCAGCGACGTTTCCGCGCTTGTCAAGAATGTCCCCAATGACTACCCGCAGAATGAGCGTGGATAATCTCCCGTTTTTTGCTTGGTGACGGGTTCAAAGTGGGAGATTATCCACGCTCGTTCCCATCGGATTACATTGCCCGTGGCCGGCAGCCGTGCGGCACCGGTCCGCGTGGCGGCGTATAATCGGCGGCAGATGACTTGGACGTTAGGAAACCATGACCGATAGCATGCAGCAGATGGCGCTCGATACGCTCGGCGCCTATTTTGGCTACACCTCGTTTCGCCCGGGGCAGGACCGCATGGTCGATGCGATCCTTGCCGGCCGCGATGCGCTGGGCGTTATGCCCACGGGCGCCGGCAAGTCCATTTGCTACCAGGTGCCCGCGCTCATGCTGCCCGGTATCACCTTTGTGGTGAGTCCGCTGCTGTCGCTTATGGAGGATCAGACCCGCGCATTGCTCGCGGCGGGTGCGCGACCCAGCTATCTCAACTCCAGTCTTACTCCGGCCCAGCAAAACACCGTGCTCAAGCGGGCGCGCGAGGGCCGCTACCAGCTTATGTACGTGGCGCCCGAGCGTCTGCTCGAGCCGCGCTTTTTAGCTTTTGCGCGGGAGGCCGCCGCCGGCATTGGCGTGCCGCTCGTGGCCATTGACGAGGCCCACTGCGTAAGCCAGTGGGGCCAGGATTTCCGTCCCGCCTACCTGCAGATTCGCGAGTTCATCGATTCCCTGCCGCAGCGCCCCATCGTGGCGGCCTTTACCGCTACGGCGACCGAGCGCGTGCGTGCGGACATTCAGCAGATGCTCGGCCTGCAAAACCCCGCGACGGTGGTGATGGGCTTCGATCGCAAGAACCTCTACTTTGGCTGCGAGGAGATGGGCGACAAGGCCAAGGCCGCGTGGGTGCGCGACTATGTGATCGCACATTCGAGTGAAAGCGGCATCGTGTATTGCTCGACTCGCAAGACCGTCGATGCGCTGGCAAGCGAGCTTGCCGAGGCGCTGGGCTCCAGCGGCATTCGCGTTGGCCGCTACCATGCCGGCATGGGCAACGACGCCCGCCGGCAAAGCCAGCGCGCCTTTATCGACGACGATATCCAGGTAATGGTTGCCACCAACGCCTTTGGCATGGGTATCGACAAGCCCAACGTGCGCTACGTGATTCACAACAACGTGCCCGAGAGCATCGAGGCGTACTACCAGGAGGCGGGCCGCGCCGGCCGCGATGGAGACCCAGCCAGCTGCCATTTGCTGTGGAACGGCAATGATTTTCGCATGCGTCGCTTTTTGATCGATCGCGGCGATGCTGCCGACGAGGCGCTCGATGACGAGCAACGCGCGTGGGCGCTCCAGAATCGATACCGCCTGCTCAGCCAGATGGAGGGCTACTGCAATACCACCGGCTGCCTGCGCGAATACATGCTGCGCTACTTTGGCGACGAGGCTGCGGCCGAGCATACCGCCGCAGCCGGTGCTAGCGGTGCCGCCACGGACGACGCCGAGGGCTGCGGCAACTGCAGCAACTGCCTCACGCAGTTCGAGGTCGAGGACGTCACCGATATGGCCCGCGCCGCCGTGCGCTATGTGGCTACGCGTCCCATGCGTTTTGGCAAGTCGCTGATCGCCGACGTGCTCCACGGCGGCAACACCGAGCGCATTCGCCAGATGCATCTGGACGAGGACCGCGGCTACGGTGAGCTGTCGAGCGAATCGGTCGGGCGCATCAAGGACATCATCGGGCAGCTGTGCGGCCGCGGTTATTTGGCAACCTCACAGGGACAGTACCCGGTCGTGGGACTGGGACCGCGTGCCGGCGAGGTCGAGGACGAGGCGTTTGCCTTTACCGTTAAGCGTCGTGCATCCAAGCGCAAGGCCTCGGCCCGCGCCCTCCGTGCGGTGGATCTGCTGCGCGAGGAGGCCGAGCTGGATCAGCGCCCGCGCGTGGGCGACGATGCCGAGCTGTTCGAGCGCTTGCGTGCACTCCGCAAGGAGATTTCGATCGAGCTGGAGATGGCGCCGTACATGGTCTTCTCCGATAAGGCCCTGCGCGGTCTGTGCCGCCTGCGCCCTCAGACGCGCGACGAGCTTATCCGGGTCAACGGCATTGGCGAGAAAAAAGCCGACGCCTTTGGCGAGCAGTTTATGGCGGCGATTGAAGAGTTTGAATCCGAGCATGCACGGGATGGAGCGTAACGATGGCAGCCGATAGCAAAACCGACCGTACTGACGTGTCCGCCGTGCCGCTGTACCAGCAGGTTATGGACGACCTAAAGGGCGAGATCGCGCGCGGCGTGTACGCTGCCGGCTCGCGCATTCCTTCCGAGATGGAGCTCGCGAAGTCCTACGGCGTGGGGCGCATTACCGTGCGTCGCGCCATTGAGGAGTTGTCGCGCGCGGGATATCTCAACCGTCAGCAGGGGAGGGGCACGTTTGTGTGTGCGCCCAAGCTCAAGCGCAAGATTGTCCAGAAAGGCGACGTCCAGAGTTTTACCGAGGGCTGCGCTGCCAACGACATGGCGGCCGGAGCGCGCCTGGTGTCGCGCACGGTGGTTGCGGCGACGCGCGAGGACGCGGCGTTTTTTGGCGTGGAACCCGGCTGCGAGCTCATCGTGGTCGAGCGCGTGCGCACGGCCGATGGCGTGCCCGTCATGCTCGAGAACAACGCCTTTGTGCTGGCCGACCATCCCTATCTGCAGCAGCTTGCCGACGAGGACCTCGCCGACAATTCGATTTTTGCGCTCGTTGCCGTGCATTCGGGCCGCGCACCGCTCAAGTCCGATCCCTGTACCGTGGAGATCGCGCTCGCTGATGCTCAGACGGCCCCGCTGTTGGAGGTGCCGGTCGGCGAGCCGCTCTTTTATATGGAGGCGTACTTTACCGATGCGGACGAGCGGCCCTTGCTGCTCGGGCGCCAAAAGATCGTGGGGTCGCGCTACGTGTTCGACATCTAACGTTCATAGATAGAACAATACAGAACAAGTTTGGTGAAATGAATTCACCTGCGACAGCTTGCGTGCTATAAATAGGACAATATAGAACGACCGCAGGTACGAGCTTTCGTCGCTCAAAGCCGCCACACAGGGAGGAATGTCACCGTGAACGCACACAATCTGGTTCAGGGAATTATCGAGCGCAAGGGTAAGATCGAGAATGTCTTTTGGATCGCCTGCGGCGGTTCGATGATTGACCTTATGCCGGCCAATGAGCTGCTCAAGCGCGAGGCAACCACGTTTACTTCGACGGTCTACACGGCGCGCGAGTTTTGCCTTATGGCCCCCAAGAGTCTAGGGCCGAAGTCGCTCGTCATCGCCTGTAGCCACAGCGGTAACACGCAAGAGGTCGTCGACGGCTGCGAGATGGCGCTGGCCGCCGGTGCCGAGGTCGTGACTATGACTGACTACGCGGGCTCCAAGATCGATAACGGCAAGTGGACCACCTGGGTTTACCCGTGGGGCAAGGGCGAGTCGCAGGCCGAAGTTCCGCAGGGCATCGGCGCTCTGATCGCCGCCGAGCTGCTCGACCAGCAGGAGGGCTACGAGGCGCTCGCCGACATGTACGCCGGCCTTAAGCAGATGGACGCACTGCTGCCCGCTGCCCGCGAGAAGGTCAACGCCGAGCTGGGCGATCGCTTTGCCGAGCTCTGCCAGCAGCACAAGTTCTTCTATATCCTGGGCTCCGGCCCCAACTTTAGCCAGACCTACGCCATGGCCATCTGCTCGCTCATGGAGATGCAGTGGCAGCACTGCTGCTACATCCACTCCGGCGAGTATTTCCACGGTCCCTTCGAGGCTACCGAGCCCGGCGTCTTCTACTTTGTGCAGCTTGGCGCTGGCGAGTGTCGCCCCATGGAGGAGCGCGCACTGGCATTCCTCAACACGCACACCGATACAGTCATGGTGCTCGATGCGCTTGAGTACGGCGTGGGCGAGGTGCCTGCCAGCGTGCGTTCGTACCTGGAGCCGATCTTCTTCTATGCGATGAGCTGTGAGCTGCGCGCTGCCCGCGGCAAGGTATTTGACCACAGCCCCGAGGTTCGCCGCTACATGGGCGTCGAGCGGTACTAGGTAACGGGGAACGCGATTTTTCATGACGGGGCCTTCGCCAAGCGCGGGCCCCGTTTGCGTCACGGCGCCCCTTTCTGTTTGTCGAAAACGAAGTCAAATACTTTTCCCGAGAAGTGAACGACCTATTTTGGACCCCCGAAGCATCGACATTTTTTGACGCCAAAACAGCAGGAAAATCTTAATGAAACTGCAGGAAATGGTCTCCACAAAGTGCCGATGCTTCGAGGGCTCGTTTTTGCTCGTTCACTTTTCGGTAAAATTATTAGACATAAATCTGAAAGCGTGTCGGGTGAGTCAAATCGCGGGCCGGGCGGGTGGTTTGCGGGGGGGGCCCGCTTTACATTGTGTCCGTATGAGTGAGTTGTCGCATCAACCGGCGGACTACTTGGCGTCGTAGGCCTCGGCGTCCCACCAGTCGAGCTGGGCGATGTTGTCGCGAATATGCTGACAGCTCTTGTGGAAGCCCTCGAGCTCGTGCTCGGAAAGGTCGAGCGTGTAGACCTCCTCGACGCCCTCGGCGCCGATCACGCACGGCAGGGAGGTAAAGATGCCCTCCTCGCCATACTGGCCGGTCATAAGCGTAGAGGCCGAAAGCACGGCGTGCTCGTTGTGCAGCACGGCGGCGCAGACGCGCGCGGCGGAGTTGGCAACGGCGTACTCGGTGCACTGCTTGCCGGCGTAGGTCACATAGCCGCCCTTGCGTGCGAGCTCCTCGACCTCCATGTGGTCGAAGGCGTACTTGTCGGGGTTCTCGGCCTGAAGCTCGTTGAGGCTCTTGCCGGCGATGGTTGCGGCCTTAAAGGCGGCCAGCTGGCTAAAGCCGTGCTCGCCGATCATGTAGGCGTCGATGGACTTGGGGCTCACCCCGACCTTCTTGGAGATCTCGGTGCGCAGGCGGGCAGAGTCCAGGCCACAGCCCGAGCCGATGATCTTCTTGGGATCGTAGCCGGTCAGGTGCCACAGCTCGGTGCACACGACGTCGCAGGGGTTGGAGATGCTCACGAAGATGCCGTCGAAGCCGGCATCGACGATGCGCTTGGCAAAGGTGCGGGCGGCGTCGGTGGTAAAGAACAGCTCGCCGTCGCGGTTGCCGGCGGCCAGTGCGACCTTGCCGGCGGCGTTGACGATGACGTCGCAGCAGGCCAGCTCCTCGTAGTGGTCGTAGCAGTTGACGATCTTGGTGTTGTACGGGACAAACGAAAGGGAGTCGCGCAGGTCTTGGACCTCGGACGTCACCTTTGCCTCGTTGATATCGCAGAGGTACAGCTCATCGGCAATGCCCTGCATGAGCAGGCTGTTGGCGACATGTGCTCCTACGTGGCCCTGGCCGACCACACCGATCTTACGCGTCTGGTACATATACGTATCCTTTCGGCCGAGTTTTTCGCATCGAACCATTGTAGCGTCCTGCTGCCACTTTGCTAGGCTAAAGCGCCGTAGTTTTTTGGGACATGCCTTAATCTCTACTTTTGGAGTGATTTGGGCCGCTGACGGTGTCTCGGGGCGATGCACTCGCGCGGATGGGGCCGCTCGTTGTACCATAGCTGCAACTGACTCGTAAGGAGTATCCATGCCCATTCGCATCCCCGACGCCCTCCCTGCCGCCGCGCAGCTCGAGAGCGAGAACATCTTTGTCATGACTGAGTACCGCGCGCTGCACCAGGACATCCGTCCGCTGCGCGTGCTCATCCTCAACCTCATGCCAACCAAGATCGCCACCGAGACGCAGATCATGCGCAAGCTCTCCAACACGCCGCTGCAGGTAGAGGTGGACCTGCTACGCACCAAGACGCACGAGGCCACGCACGTGAGTGCCGGCCACCTGGAGACGTTCTACCGTACGTTCGACGACATCCGCGATATCCACTACGACGGCCTGATCATCACGGGCGCGCCGGTGGAGCAGATGCCGTTCGAGGAGGTCGACTACTGGCCCGAGCTCTGCCAGATCATGGATTGGTCCACCACGCACGTGCACTCTACGCTGCATATTTGCTGGGGTGCACAGGCAGGGCTCTACCATCATTACGGTATCCAGAAGTGCGACCTGCCGGCCAAGGCGAGCGGCGTGTTTGAGCATTATCTGGTAAAGCCGCAAAGCCCGCTGGTCCGCGGCTTTGACGACCGCTTCTATGCCGTGCATTCACGCAATACCGATGTGCGCCGCGAGGACGTGGAGGCCGAGCCGCAGCTTGAGGTCGTGGCCGTATCAGACGAGGTGGGCCTGTACATCGTCAAGTCGACCGACAGCCGCCGCTTCTTTGTCTTTGGCCATCCCGAGTACGATACCGACACGCTGCGCCTGGAGTACGAGCGCGACGTGAAGCGCGGGCTCAACCCCCAGGTGCCGGCGCATTACTTCCCAGGTGACGACCCCACCGCCGAGCCGCGCAACGTCTGGCGCAGCCAGGCCCAGCTGCTCTACACCAACTGGCTCAACTACTACGTCTACCAGACCACGCCCTACGACCTGGCCCGCGCCGGCGAGGAGCACTAGGCTACGGCCGCGGTTGCGGTTGTGGCTGCGGCTGCGGCGTGACGAGCGTGGATTTTCGGATGCCCATCTTGCGGGTGCGATACAACGGCGGTTAGGCGCTGATGATGTGGGGTAGCGGCAGGTCGTGGGTGTCGGTGGGAACGTGGTCGACACGCTGCTCGTCAAAGGCGATGCCGATGATTTGGCATGCGGGCGAGATCGTGGGCAGGTAGCGGTCGTAGCAGCCGCCGCCGTAGCCCAGGCGCGCGCCGGTGTGGTCGAAGGCTACGAGCGGCACGACGATCATATCGAGCGCCTCGGCAGGCACGATAGGAAAACGGCTGCTGTCGACGTCCGTGGCTGCGAAGGCCCGCGTAGGGTGGGCGATAAACGGGGCCTCGGACGCATCGCCGGCAGCAACTGCCCGCATGCACATGCGCTGGCCACAAGCCACGGTGTCAGCTGCCGAGAACATGCACGGATAGGCCACGCGCCAGCCGTGTTTTGCGGCCGCTGCGGCAAACGCGGCAGGATCTGCCTCGGAGCCCATGGCGGCATAGACGGCAACGGTGCGCGGGGCCACGGGACCCGAGCCGCCCAGCAACTCAACGAGCCGCGCGCATACAGCAGCAGACTTTGCCGTCCGCATATCCAAATCTAGAGCATCGCGCCGGGCAATTATCGCCCGCCGCAACTCGGCCTTATCCATCCCGGCCCCTCTCTCAAACCTACCAAAAAGGGACAGGTTTATTTTGGTAGGTTTTATCTGGTCAAATGACGAAACCACCACGCAAACCATCGCAAGGGGAGCAGTTCATGGACACCTTCGTGGGTTTTGACGAAGAGTGGGTGTTCGCGGCGGTGTGTCTCGATCTGTAACAGTAACTCGGCAAAATCGGGCCTAGATGTTACAGATTGAGACAAAGGGCCGGCGTCATCCGAAAACGTCTCGATTTGTAACATCTGGAGCCAATATTGCCGCCTAGATGTTACAGATTTAGACAAACTGGTGTGACGGGCTGAGCTGCCCCGCCCAGGCAGCGGCAAAAGAAAAGGTAGATTTTCAGGCATGTCCCAAAAATCTACCTTTGCTGTGCGTTAGCCCAGCAGGTCGATGACGTTGAAGCCGGCGTTGCTCTTGGCGATGACGTCTCGGCCGCCAAAGACGCAGGTGGGCGAGACGGCTGCGATGCACGTCACGTCGGCGCCGAGCGAGCGTAGCTCACCGGGCGTGGCGGCGAGCATCTGGGCGCGGCGCTCCTCGCGTGCATGTGGATCGAGTCCGGCCAGGTAGGTCGTGTTGCGGCGTTTGGTGAGCGCGTACGGCTTCACCGGCGCATCCATGCCGCTCACGCAGCTCACGATAAAGCCCTCAAAGGCTGCCTCGTCGGGCTCAAAACCGCCGAGCCATTCGCCTGCGCGCGCCACGCGCTCAATCGAAGGATCGACCGCCGGGTCGCGGTAGGTGTAGAACGCGGCCTGACGCTCGCCTGCCGCGCGGAATCCGCAGCCGTAGGCCCCGCCCTTCACGCGGATCTCGTTCCACAGGTAGTCGTAGGAGAGCGCGTTGGCGGCAACCGCCCAGGCGCCCGTCACGTCAATGCCCAGGCGACGCGGGTCGCATGCGCTTGCCGCAAAGCAGATGTCGCTGGGGATGACGAAAGCCTCGTGACGGTCGCACGGCGTCGGCACCACGAGCGTGTCGCGGCCGGCAACAGCACCGTCGCCCGAGCCCAACCCCAGGTCGCCCGCGGCGGCCCAGTACGTGTCAAAGTCCTCATCGCTGCCGGTAAAGCTCGCCAGGCAGCCGTCGGCCACAAAGATGCGGCCTGCCAGCTCGGCAAGCTTGGCGCGCAGATTGTCCAGGCGCTCGTCAAAGTGGTCGAGCAGATCGCGCAGGAACAAGTAGAAGTCCACGCCCGAAAGCTGCTCGCGCACCACGGCCGAAGGCGAACTGTAGCTCATCGCGCGGCCAAGCGCCGCCGAGTGACCGTTGTTGATAAAGCCCTGCTCAAGCCCAATGCGAATCTGCGTGAGCACGTCGCGCACGCGGTCGGCGTCGGCATCAAGCAACAGCGTGCTCGACCACACCTCGCGCGGCAGGCTCGCCAGCGCATCGATCTTTTCGGACAGGGCGCCGGCGCTCACCAGCAGGTAGGGGCGCACGCCGTCCACGTCGGGCTGGGTCATGACCTCGGTCGTAAAGCTCAAAAAGCCCAGCCTGCCAGCGATGAGGTTGTCGAGCTCCTCGGCCGAGTGTTCGCTCGTGGGTAGCTGTTTGAGCAGGCGGCAGAGCAGGGTCACATAGGGCAGGTCTTCAAACGCGACGCAGCTCAGGTCGAAATACTGCATGGCGTAGGCCAAGCGGTTGGTGGGGATGCCGTGGCGCAGGCAGGGGATGGGCGCGGTCGTGTCCACGACCAGCGGCGGCTCGGGGCGCGCCTCGCCAATGTCGGACACGCGCAGGCGTGGCAGCGTGGCCTTGGCCTCGGGCGCGTCATCCGCCTCCTGCGCGGCGCGCAGCACGGCCGTGCGCTCGACCACATCGGCCAGCTCGGCATCGGTCATGGCGTCGCGCTTGGCTGCCAGCTCGGCGGCCTCGGCACCCTCCGAACCCTCGGCGGCATCCACCGGCACCAGCTCGACCAGCGCCATGTGGTCGTTTTCCAGCACGAGCTCGCGCAGCAGGTCCTCAAAATAGCTGCCGTCCAGCTCGCCGCGCAGCTCCTCGTACACCGGGCCGTATTTGAGCGCCAGCGTCGCGGCGTCGTCATCGTAGAGCCAGGTGCTCAGCGCGTCGCACGCAATGGCCACGCCGTCGGCGATACCGTAGTCGCGCTGGCGCAGGTCGTATTCGTTGCTGCTGATGATGGCCTCCAGGCGCTCGCGCGGAACGCCGTGCTCGCACAGGTCGCGGCAGGCGTCCTGGAACACGCGGCGCAGCTCGCGCGCCACGCCGGGCTGAGCGTTTTGCAGCATGATGAGCTCGTTGGGCTGCAGGCTCTCGGCCGCGGTGTAGCTCACCACGTTGCCGCCCAGGCCGGCGGCCAGAATGGCCTTCTTAACCGGCGCCTCGTTGGAACCCAGCAGTGCCTCGAACAGGATGTCCGCCGCGATCGTGCGCTTGCGGTCGAGCGCGCTGCCCAGCACAAGACCCAGGCCCACCAGGGCGTTCTCGGGTGTGGTTGCCATCTCGACACGCTTGTACTCGCAGGTCACGGGCGCCTGCACGACCAGCGGATTGGGCGCCAGCGTGGACGGGTCCTCGCCGGCGGCGACGGCTGCGTCCATGCGGCGGCTCGCGGCACTCGGCTGCGACAGATAGCGCTCGTCCAAAAAGGCCAGTGCACGGTCCACGTCCAGGTCGCCGTAGAGCGTGATGTAGGAGTTGGAAGGATTGTAGTGGCGCGCGTGCGTGTCCAGGAACTGCTCGTAGGTGAGCGCAGGGATCGCGCGCGGGTCGCCGCCGCTCTCGTGCGCATAGGCGGTGTCGGGATAAAGCGCGGCGTTGACGGCGTCGTCCAGCACGCTCATGGGGTCGGACAGCGCGCCCTTCATCTCATTGAAAACCACGCCGTTATAGCGTAGCGTTCCCTCGCGCAGGCTTGCGGAACTGCCGTTGCCCTCGCCCTCGGCGCCCTCCGGCAGGTCCAGCTCGTAGTGCCAGCCCTCCTGCTCAAAAATGGTGGGCTTGGTGTAGATGGCCGGGTTGAACACCGCGTCCAGGTACACGTCCATCAGGTTGTACAGATCCTGCTCGTTGGTGGTGGCAACGGGGTAGATGGTTTTGTCGGGGTAGGTCATGGCGTTGAGGAACGTCTGCATGGAACTTTTGATCAGGTCGACAAACGGCTCCTTGACGGGAAACTTGGCCGATCCGCACAGCACCGAGTGCTCGAGGATATGGAACACGCCGGTGGAATCGGCCGGCGGCGTCTTAAAGCCAATGGCAAAAGCCTTGTTTTCGTCGTCGCACGCCAGGTACAGCAGGCGGGCGCCCGAGGCGGTGTGGCGCAGCACGTAGGCGTCCGAGTCGAGCTCGAGCACGGTCTCGCAGCGCTCGACGGCAAAGCCGTGACAGGTGGTGCCGGGCACCAGCAGCGCGGCGGCAGCGGCGCGCGGGTCGGTTAAGGTGGTGGACATATGCAGTCTCCTTTGACGCCCCAGCGGGGACGAATCGAGTCGAATCCTCGAGAGTATACCCATATGAGGCCGCGGCTCTGCGGCGAACTGGAGACGATGTGGGTGGACTAGCCTAGCTAGGTTGATAACGAATGCCGCGGGTAGCCGCTGCATCCCGCTAAAGTGAAATAACACCCCGTTTACCGAATCATTTAGGAAATATATGGACTCCTAAAAAGTTCTAATACAATATAAGTCATCTATCTATAAGCTGCTGATTCCTTGCAAAGGTATGGTTGATATGGTTGAAGCAAATAGCGTTATCCCCCTGTACAAACAGATTGTTCGTGCGCTTTCTGATTCGATCGCCAACGGCACGTACCGCCCGGGAGATAAGCTCCCGACCGAGGCGGAGCTCATCGAGCAATTTGGCGTGAGCCGAATAACGGTTCGATCCGCAATTAAAGAAATGGAAGATGCTGGGCTTGTTGAGAGGGCCCGCGGCAAGGGCACGTTCGTTTCGTCGGACACACAGATGTATGCCGCGGACGACCGTGAGAGCTTTACCCATTCGTGCCAGCTTGCGGGAAAACAGGCGTCTACCAGGGTTCTCGCAATGGGCTGGGACTTCCCAAGCCTGCGAGACGCGAAGTTCCTGGGCGTAGACGATACCCAAAAGGTATTGCGTAGTCGTCGTCTGCGCCTTGTGGATGACAAGCCCACGATGCTGGAAACCAATAGCTATTCCGCTGCGCTTTCTTTTTTGGAGCATGAATCCCTCGAGGATTCGCTGATGGCGGTACTCGATCGCCAGGGGATCAAGATGGGCCCCAACACGCGTACGCTCGAGGTCTGCTATGCGAGCGAGCTCGAGGCGGCATACCTTAACGTGGAGCTGGACTCTCCGCTGCTTCTGTTTGTCGATAAACGTTATGCTCCAAGCGGCGAGCCGCTTTTCATCTCCCGTCAGGTGTACTGCACCGAGCGACTGAAGTTCTATCTGTAAGCAAGGGCGGCCGTTCTGTAAAAGGAGCGGCCGTTTTACCGACCAATTGTTACCGTTCGCGGAATTAGAGAATTAACGCACCGCAAAAAGGAAATTGCTTATATACTTTGTTATGACAATATAGTACGTCTTATTGATATTGGAGAACTATGAATAAGATATTGCTAGCGAGTCATGGTTATCTCGCCCAAGGTATGAAAAGCTCTCTGGAGATTCTGATGGGCGCCAACGACCGAATCGAGTGTCTGTGCGCCTATGTCGATGACGACACGAGGGATGTCGCAGCGCTTATCGATGCTTGGATGGAGTCGAAGGATCCGGCCGACACGTGGTTTGTCGTAACTGACATCTTTGGCGGCTCTGTAAACAACGAATTCATTCAGAGACAGACCACCGGATCGTTTACGTTGATCGCCGGAATGAACTTGCCGCTGCTGGTGGAAATGGTTACACAGCTGGACTCCCTGGATGCGGACAAGGCCAAAGCCGCGGTCGAGGGGTCGCGTTCGTTTATTCAGCTTTGCGAGGCGGCGGACATGCTTGCCGATGTCGAAGAAGAAGAGTTCTAGCTCAAGCTTCAACGAATAATTCAACCCTGTCATTACCTTTATTACGCGCGGAGATGATTACGATGATTAAGCTTACGAGGGTCGATTACCGATTGATTCACGGCCAGGTCGCCATGTCTTGGACGCATGCGCTGGATGTCGATTGCATCCTGTGTGCCAGCGATGCCGTGGCAAAAGACGACATGAGAAAAGCCGCTTTGAGGCTGGCTCGTCCCAACGGCGTGAAGCTCGTCATAAAAGACGTAAACGCGGCCATCGAGGCGCTCAACAGCGGCGTCACCGACAAGTATTCGCTGTTTATCATTGTCGAGACGATCGAGGATGCCTATCGCCTTGCTAAGGGTTGCAAAGACATCAAGGAGATCAATTTGGGCGGAACTCGAAAGTCTCCCGAGACCACGCTTCATCCGACCCCCGCGATCTTTGCGACCGAAACCGATGCCGAGCATATCCAAGAGCTTGTGAACGATGGCGTGGTTATCGAAATCCGTCAGGTTCCCAATGACTCAAAGGTATTTGCCAAGGACGTTTTCTAGCTGGAAACATGCCATTGTCTAGCATTTATTAACTAGATCCTCCTTTCTTTAGCCCGTCGATTATTTGATCGGCGGGCTTTTTATTAAAGAAAAATCAAAAAAATCTGAAATAGTTCTTGCATAGTTAGTTATATAAAGTATTATAACGTCATGGGATGAATGAAGGGTTCATCCAAGTGAGTTAGGAGTAAGGGATGTTCAATTTCGATGAGCCTCGTTACGAGAAGGTTGTGAGCGATGCCCTCGCTCTCCGTCCTCAGATTGAGGCTGCCGTGGACGAGGTCTGCGAGCAGGGTTATTCCAACATCTTCTTCATCGGCTGCGGCGGCACCTGGGCCCACACGCTCCCGATGAAGTATTGGGTCGAGACCACCACGGCCGACGTCGACGTCCACTGCGAGATCGCCGCTGAGTTCCTCGCATGCCCGCCCAAGACCTTCAACAAGGACTCGGTCTGCGTCTTCTCCACCCGTACCGGCACCACCCCCGAGATCATCGAGGCCGCCAAGTTCTGCCAGGAGCAGGGCGCCCGCACGCTGATGTATGTCTCCAACGACAACACCCCGGCCACTGAGTACGCCGATTACAAGTTCTTCAGCTTCGCCGAGGACGACGTTCTGTGCGAGGCCATCTACACCTACCAGATCACGCTGGTCGCCCGCTTCCTCAAGAACGCCGGCGCCTTCCCCAAGTACGACACCTTCATGGAGGAGTTCGGCAACATCGCTCCGTACCTCATCAAGGCCAAGGACGCCCAGGACGAGCGCTGCGCCGCCATGGCTGAGGACTTCAAGGACACCGACTACCACATGGTGATTGGCTCCGGCATGCTCTGGGGTGAGGCCTACGACTACGCTATGTGCATTCTCGAGGAGATGCAGTGGATCAAGACCAAGTCTATCCACGCCGCTGAGTTCTTCCACGGCACCATCGAACTGTGCGAGGAGGGCACGAGCCTCATCATGCTCTACGGCGAGGACGACACCCGCAAGCTCATGGACCGCGTGGACAACTTCACCCACATGCTCGCCGACGAGAAGGGCGTCAACGTCCGCGTGAACAAGTTTGACACCGCCGAGGTCGAGCTGCCGTTCAGCGACCCCGAGTTCCGCAAGATCGTCTCCCCGATGGTCACCTACACCATCACCGAGCGTCTGAGCTGCCATCTCGAGCACGTCCGTAACCACCCGCTCACCACGCGTCGTTACTATCACCAGATGAACTACTAATCCTCTCAAATTGCTGTGGTTGTCTGCAGACGAGCTGCGCAGAATGCCTCGCCTGCAGACCTGTTTCTGGGGTTGATCTAAATGGTTGTCCAGTATCTTCTAATTGCACTGGTCGCATTTATTGCGTCCATGGACGAGCAATTATTTGGCATTACGATGCTTGGTCGTCCGCTGTTTACGAGCCTGTTTGTCGGCCTGATTCTTGGCGATGTCCAGCAGGGCGTTATCGTCGGCGCTGCTTTGGAGTCCATGTTCATGGGCGCCATCATGGTCGGCGCGGCGGTTCCTCCCGAGGTCTATGCCTCCGGCGTGCTTGGCTGCGCGTTTGCCGTCATTACGGGTACGGGCACGGCAACTGCCGTCGCACTCGCCCTTCCCGTCTCCGTCTTCCTTCAGGTGTGGCGCAACTTCTGCTACGCCGTTCCGGGTGCCTTTGCCTGCAAGAAGATTGAGACCGCTCTGGCAAATCGCGATCTTGCCAAGGCGAATCTGTACCATCTGACCATCGTGCCGCTGTCGATTGGCATTCCGTCTGCACTGCTGGTGTTTTGCTCGCTGTTCTTTGGTGCCGACCTCATCAACAATGCGCTTAACGCTATTCCGCAGTTTGTGATGGACGGCCTCAACGTTGCGTCCGGCGTCATGGTCTGCATCGGCTTCGCTCTTCTTATTAGGACCATGGGCGACAACAAGCTTCTTCCTTGGCTGTTCATCGGCTTCATTATGGTCATTTACCTCAAGATGGACGTGGTCGGCGTCGCCGCAGCTGCCATTTGCGTCGCGCTGCTCCTGGCCTTCCGCGAGGGCTCGTCCGGTCCGCAGGCGGTTGCTGCAGATGAAGAGGAGGACTTCTAATGGCTACCCAGAACACCGACCTCAAAGAGGCCAAGAAGGATGCGATTATGACTCCCGATATGTATCGGAGCATGTTCCTTCGCCAGTTTACGAGCCAGTGCTCGCAGTCGTACGACAAGATGATGGCAATGGGCTTCATGTACACCATTCAGAAGCCCCTGCGAAAGATCTATCCCAACGACGACGATTACTATGCGGCGCTCGATCGCCATACTGAGTTCTTTAACATCACGCCTCATGTGCTTCCGTTTGTAGCCGGCCTAACGGTTTCGATGGAAGAGCAGGCGGCTGCCGATAAGAACTTCGACACGTCCTCGATTAACGCCATGAAGGTCGGCCTCATGGGACCGCTTTCCGGCATTGGCGATTCGTTCTACTGGGGTACGTTCCGCGTGGTCGCTGCCGGCATTGGTATTGGTATCGCTTCGACGGGCAACCCGCTCGGCCCCATCGTGTACGCGCTCATTTACTCCGTGATTAACTTTGCAACGCGTATCGTCGCAGCCCATCTGGGATACGACCTGGGAACCAAGTTTTTGCAGCAGTCCGAAGAGAACAACCTTATGTCTCGCATGACGCATGCTGCCGGTGTCCTCGGAATGACCGTTATCGGCGCCATGATTGCGGCACAGGTCTCACTGTCCACTGCCTTGACCTTTGACGTGGGCGGTTCGGAGATTGTCCTGCAGGATCTGTTCGATTCGATCTTCCCCGGTCTGCTGCCCTTGCTGGCAACCTTTGCCTGCGTCGCCCTGTACAAAAAGGGCGTCAAGACCATTTGGATCATCTTGGGCATCTTTGCAATCTGCATCATCGGAACGGGCTTGGGAGTGTTCGCGGCGGCGTAATGTTAACTCCTATGCTCGCGCGTTGGATAGCTAACTGACCGTTTGAAAACGGGGCTCGGCGTAAGGCCGGCCCCGTTTTTTTGAGGGATTTTCCGACTGTCCAAAAATCCACGCTCGTCCATTGCTTACGCATCTCTCATCTCTCATTCGTCACTAATACGAGAGATAACAGAAAGACGAGAGATGAATATGAGAGATAACTGAGCAGCAAAGAGACAAGAAATCACGGTATTGTCTCAATACTGATTGTTCTACCAGCAAAAACATGTTTAAATGAAACAGATGGTAGATATCTTATCTCTCATCTTTCACTCATCTCTAATACGAGAGATAACAGAGAGACAAGAGATAATTACGAGAGATAACTGAGAGACGAAGGAAATCTATTCGCGGCATTCTCCGCCGGACCGAGCGAAAGGACGTGCAGATGAACGAGAACGAACTGATCGGTCTGCTCGAGTCTTTAAGGCGCATGGGCTCGGACGATCTTAGCGTCGAGGTCAAGGAGAGCGCCACGACGCTTTCTCGCGACGTATGGGAAACGGTTAGCGCATTCGCGAATAC
Organism: Collinsella sp. HCP28S3_B9; assembly: GCF_052066095.1. NCBI lineage: Bacteria > Bacillati > Actinomycetota > Coriobacteriia > Coriobacteriales > Coriobacteriaceae > Collinsella > Collinsella sp. HCP28S3_B9. Next base: position 49,326 of record NZ_JBQHST010000006.1, on the reverse strand, counting down.
CGCCGGCGGAATTATCGTGCTCGGCGTGAGCGAGCGCGCGGGCTTTGTCCCGGTTGAGGACTTTGAGACCGAGAAGGTGCTCAACCAATTTGTCGCAGGCATGGGTGATGCCGGCGGTCGCGGAAAACTGGCCAATCCGCCCAAATACACTATTGAGCGCGTGGAGCTTCGGGGCACCGTGGTTCTCGTTATCACGATTGAGGAGCTCGACCCGTCGAGCAAGCCCTGCTATGTAATAGAACGCGGCGCCCAGGGCGGCAGCTACAAGCGCGTCGATGACAAAGACGTACCCCTTTCGTCGACCGAGGTTTTGGCACTGTCGTCATATGAACGGACGAGTCCTAGCGATCGCGATGCGGTGCCCGGCACGAGTGCGGGCGATCTCGACGAGTCGCTGGTCGACCGCACGATAGAGCGTGCCTATTCGTTGACGCCTCGAGCGATGCGCGGTGCGGCGGACAAGAAGACAAAGATGGAGCGTCTGAATTTCCTCGACTTCCAGGGCAAAGTTACTAAGGCCGGGCTCCTGGCTGCGAGTGCCTATCCTCAGCAGTTCTATCCTAAGCTCTTTATCGATGTGGCGGTCTATGCCGGAACGCAGAAGGGCGCGGCGGGGTCGTTGAGGTTCATGGACCGTACGATCTGCGAGGGAACGTTGGGCGAAATGGTCTCGGATGCCGTCGCGGCAGTCGCCAAGAATTTGCGGCGAACCTCGACGATCCAAGGCGTCTCGCGTGTCGACTCGCTGGAGATTCCCGAGGAGGTCCTGCGCGAGGCAATCGCCAACGCCGTAATCCACCGAGAATACGGAGATCGGTTCTGTGGGCAGTCGATCGCTGTTGACGTCTTTGATGACCGTATCGAAGTGACGAACCCCGGCGGCCTATACGGAGGAAAGACTCGCGAGAACTTGTTTGACGGCAGCTCCCGGTGCCGCAACGCGACGCTCATGAAACTCATGTCGATTGTTCCGCTGCCGGATGGCGCAGGTTCGCCGGCTGAGGGCAATGGCTCGGGCATCCCGATGATGATCGATGCCATGCGCGCGCATGGTCTGGCCGAGCCCCTGTTCTGCCCGGGGTTCGATCGGTTCAAGGTCGTACTTTACCGTTCAAAGATCGAGCCGGTCGATCATGGCGGGGGCTTAATTGTGACGGCACTCAAACACTACGGCGAGCTGGGGACGCGTGAACTGGCAGAACGCACGGGGCTTACAATTTCCCAGGTTAGGTCGCGCGTCAACGCGCTCATTGCTCAAGGCGAGCTTGAGCCCACGGCGCCGGCGACGAGCCGCAACCGCAAGTATCGACTGTCAGAGCGCGTGGAATAAATGCGTTAGTGGACGAGGCGACCCAATAATCGACCCTCAATTGGCGCCCACTAAGGTAAGGCGGTTGTTGCTCAGTCGACGGTGATGCTGAAGATTCGGCTTACGCCGGCATGGCCCCGAACCCGTCCATCAAGAACAGCCTAAGAACCAGCTTGATGACATATCCCGGTTTGACTTCTGCCGCGTCAAAGACGTGGCGCTCGGCGAGCTCGCTGCAGTATGCGTAGATATCGCGGATAAGGTCCGCGCCCGAAAGCGTAAACATGTAGCCCGCGTCCGAAAGCGCATTGGGCGCGGCGGGCAACTTGGCCATGTGGCAGAACGTCTGCAGGTCGGGCGCCATAACATTCTGGTAGTCGAGGTGGCCGCTGGCATCCTGTGCGGCAAGCTCCAATTGGCGCACAAAATCCAGCGCCGCCGCTAACACAAAGCTCGGCGTAGGCGCATTGACGTCCTGAGTGGTCGCCACAAGCCTGCCCGCCGCTTGCGTGACAAGCCAAGCGACCTCGCGCTGGCAGCGCACGGCCTTGCGCGTCACCGGCTTGATGGACGAAGAAGAAACGCTTCCCTTAGGCGGATTCGAAGCAGCCATAAGACCCTCCCATGAACAATCCGGCCCAACAAGCCCGGATGAAACACGTGCTACATCAGTATACAGGGGAGTGGGATAGCGGGGTATGAGCGCGCCAGCGGCAAACCGAGAGCATCAACGATGTGCCGATCGCGGAATGAGATCTCGTAATAATTGACTCTCGGCCATATTATTGAGGGGCATGACTCGCGTTCGTATGGTTGTAGGTGCTGGCGATGAACGACATTGACCTTGCTGTTCCGTTGATGGATGGACCAAGCTATGACCGTGCCTGCAGTCTCGTGCCTTCCGAATACGTTGAGGCATGGGAGTGGTTTCTGGGTGAGGAACAGCGCGGCGGCGTTTGGACCAGCCTTCCGCACCGCACCAAGGAAGATAGCCCTCAGTATCAGTATCGTTTGAGAATTGGCGCGGACTTCTTTCCCGTAACGCGGGATTCAGGGATCTTCTGGCCGGGCCAGAACCGGGTGAAGCAAGATCCCAATAAGATCTTTGCGCTTTCGGTCCATAACTCTAAAAAGAGCTTCTACACCGATGTTCCTCCGCTCTATTTGGATGACGGTACGTGGGTCATTAAGTATTCGGTTCAAGCGCCAGGCGCCGTTGGTTCTCGAGACCAGAATTACAACCGTAAAATGCTCAACTGCATGGAATATGGCGTACCAGTCGGAGTCATATTTGCAACCGAGGTGGGCTATAAGGTGCTTGGCCTTGCGTTTGTTGAACGGTTTGAGCCCGAAAACGGCTGGTTTGTTCTGCATGGTCCCGTTCATAAAGGCGGACCGGACCCTCGTTTTGCATCCGACATGAGCTATCTGAAGCACATGCCAGTCGACATTGAGTTTGCCGGACAGAGTGCGACCGATGACGAAAAAGTTCGCTATGCGTTGAGACGCGAGCGATTGGGGCAGCAATGGTTCCGCAAGCAGCTCATTGCCGCCTATGATGGTCGCTGCGCGGTGTCGGGTTGTGGGGTTAACGAGGCACTGGAGGCTGCACATATCGAGAATTACTCGGGACCCAAATCACAGGTTGCCAGCAATGGCATTCTGCTTCGGCGCGATTTTCATGCTCTATTCGATGCTCATCTGATTTCGTTTGAGCCTGTTTGCGGCGAATATCGGCTGTGCGGATCGTACCTGCTGGATAAGACCGACTACGCTTCCTTTGCAGGTGCGACGCTAAGGCAGCCGAATGAGCGTCAGTGGCGACCCAATGCGGTGTTTCTCGAGGCCCATCGCATTGAGTTTGATCGCTCGGAAAAGAAGCGTGAAAAGGCGGGGCTTCTGCCGTATTAGCGTATTTGGCTTTGGCGGTCTTTTACGATCGTGTTGTTTGATCGGATCGCGTGGCGATGCAATCTCGTGCACGCCCGCCGGTGCATGCTCTTCCTGATTTGGATAGCGAGAGAGGAGCGCGTGTGAGCTGGAGAGGCGATATTGCGATGGGGAAGTACGGAAAACTGCCGTGTGCCCTTATCGACAACAATATGTTTCCGGGCGTAGAGGTTGATTGCGGGTCGTTTGCCGTCTCCTGTCCTTATTGCGGCTCACAAATATCGTGTCTCGATATTCGGTTCATCGATGCGCGCGACAGACTCAGCGACGAAGTGAGAAAACGGACGGGCGTTCATATGCCGGTGTATCCGGAGAAATGCCCTGTTTGCGGCCTCGATATCGTGTATGACGTTTGCGACGGGGGATAGGTGATGCGGAGGAGCTGGCTGTGAAGGCCTCTCCGTCTCTACAAATAAACCCCCTCACCGAGCTGCTTGTGGAACTCGGCGTGATGGTCGCGTGCCCAGGTAAAGAGTGCCTGGTCAAAATTGGTATGCGTGGCCGGAACGCCAAAGACGCCGGCAACTTCGACGCGCACAAACTCCAGTGCCGGCAGCTTGTTGATGGCAGTGAGGGCAAACGGGGACGTGGGTTCTTCGAACAGATAGCGGCTGCCTTGCAGCGCGCCGCAACTGGTGCACGTGTTGCCGAGTGATGGGGCTTTGGAGGCTCGCGCGCCTACGGGCTTGTAGCCACAGCGCTTAGAAAGATAGTCGCGGATCTCGCCCGGGACGCAGCCAAGAGCGGGAACAATGGCGAGCGCGTTGGCATTGGTCGTGTCGATGGCAATGTGCCCGGCCTTGTTGGGTGCGTGCGCGATGGCGATGCCCTCGCTGTCATCGGCTCGATAGGGAATGCCGAAGGCCGCGACCGAGGTCTCTTTGTGGCATTTCCAGCATTCGCGCTTGCCCAGTACTAGATATATATACGGCGCAGAGGGGTCGGATCGGTCAACACCGGGCAGCCACTCGGCAAAGGGCTCGGGGTTGACGCCGCTGGGTACATACCAGATCTTCTTGGTCCGGTCCCATTTGGCGCCCAGCGCCTTGGCTTCTTCTTTGCGCGAAAAGGGAACATCGAGCTCGGTGCGCATGGTGGCTCCTTGGTGCTACAGGTGTAAGTGGCTCAAGGATACCGCAGGGTGTGGACGTTGTGGCGTTTTGCCGAGAAGCCGCGGTGAGGACTGGTTGGTTACGCCTTGGATAAACTGGCAAGTAGATGGTCGGCTTTTGGCCAGTTGGGCGGCAACCTTGCCAAAAACTTGACGGATTGCGGTTTGGGCATCGGCGAATGAACACTTTGGCGCACCTCGGCGAAAAAACCGCCGGTCGTTTACCGGAAACTTAACAGGACCGCCAGCCCCCGCCGGCGTGCGTGCTATCTTCGCGCCATGAGGTACTTTATCGTTTCACATAACGCCGCATTGGCGCTGTTGGCGCACATGCCGAACCCTCGCTTTGGGGATTCGGAGCCAGAGGTCGTGTCGATTGCAGGTGCCTGTGCGCTCTTGGACCAAGAAGCGCAGGAGGTTATCGATCGCTATGACCTGGGGATCGAAACGCTGGATTTGCTGGTGCCGTCGCGCGCCGGCCGTCGGCAGAGCAAGCATGTTAAGACGCATCTGTGCACCAACGAGCTCCCGGCGGGTTCGTTTATCTCGCTGGGCCACTGGATGGGCGACCTTGATGCGTATGTGTGCTCTCCCGAGCTGGCGTTTTTGCAGGCTGTGCACGATGGCGATGTGGCAGCGGCCGTCTATGCCGGCTATGCGATGACATCGGATTACCGGCTGGATAACCTTGCTCCCGGTGGGGTAACAGGCAGGGGTGCGGGCATGCGCGATAGCAGGCTCACGACTAAGGAGCTCATCGCGGCGTATATCGAGAAGTCACCCAAGGTGAGGGGTATCGCGAAGGCAAAGGCGCTGCTTGCATATGTGATCGAGGGGTCGCGCTCTCCGAGGGAGTCGGGGCTCTGCATGTTTATGTCGCTGCCTGCGCGCTACGGCGGGTATGCATTGGGCAAGGTCGAACTTAACAAGAAGGTCTTCATTCGCGATGGATACAATGACGGACGCGATCACAAGCTTCGCGTGTTGGAGCGCACACCCGACATAACGCTTACGGCTAAAGTCGAGGTGGGCATGGATAAAGTAAAGGCCGGGCTGCTGCCAGAGGTGCTGACCGCGATGGTCGATTACGACAGCGATGCCATTCATGACGGACGCGAGAAGATTTACAAGGATGCCGAGCGCCGCAACGAGTTGGAGCTGTTGAGCGGCGTGGCACACTTCACCGTGACGACTGAGCAGGCAAATGACTACGACAAGCTCATCCGGCTGTGCGAACGCATCCGACGGAAGCTGCACCGGAACAAGCGACCCATTTTTAACAAGCCCATGAGCGAGGAGCAGCGATACTTTGCCCTCAAGCGCGTCGAAGCGAAGCGGTTTAAGCTTTGGCAGGCCGTAATCGAGGCGCGTCAACATTGGTAGGGGCGGTTGCTGGGCATGGGACCAAGGGCCTCATTGTCAGGTCTAATACTTTTCCCGAGAAGTGAACGAGTCAAAACGGACCCCCGAAACATCGACACTTTTGGTGGCTTATTTCCTGCGGTTTTATCATTGGAATCCTGCGGTTTTGGCTGTAAAAAGTGTGGATGCTTCAGGGGTCCAAATAAGGTCGTTCACTTCTCGGGAAAAGTATTAGACCTGATTATGGGAAGGTTGTCCGGATGTGGCCGCGAGGCTTGCGAAGGCCAGATCGGGGCAGTCGACAAGACTGTTTGGGTGATTTTGGGGCTGATTGGGGCGATCGCCGGGGTTGTCTGGGCGACTTTGGGTGTGGCAGGGGTAATTGCCGGCGATACCGAAGCAACTTGGGGTCTGCCGGGATGATTGCCGGTTATGTAGAGGCGATATCAGCCTCGATTGGGATGGTTATTGGAGCTGCCGAAGCGGTTTTGGGTGCCACGGCGCCCTTTTGGCTTAGCACATAAAACAAAACAGCCCAGAGGCATAGCCTCTGGGCTGCGAACATTTGGTGGGCGTTACAAGATTTGAACTTGTGACCTCTTCCGTGTCAGGGAAGCGCTCTCCCCCTGAGCTAAACGCCCGATCAAGGGTGCGCAAGTGCGCAAGGGATAATATAACGGAGCTTGAACTCGGTGGCAAGAATATTTTTTAAAATCGCTAACGTTGTGGAATCAAAGGGCTTTGTCGCGCCCATTTTAAAAGAGCTCGCTGCCGTGATTTGGCTGTCGCATAATGCAAAGCCGTTGCGATGCCGAACCATGGAAGAGACGTCTGCGGAATTGTCCTACCGATAAGCGGACAAGCCCCCAGCTGGTGCCTTCGCCGTGGTAAGGTAAGCCGAATTGTTTCCAGGCTGTTTCGGGGGAGCGGGATGAGCAAAGAGCGTGTCGAGCAGGTCGAAGGCACAGGGACTTCGGTGCCGATGACCGATATATCGAACATTGATGTGCCCGAGGGCACCGATGAGCTCAGCCGCAGCACCCGCCGTGCATGGCGCGACCGCCTCAACGATGCCCAGACGCGCAAGATGATCGTGGGCATGTTGGCTACGCTCGTGGGCGGCTCGTTTTGGGGCTTCTCGGGCACCAGCGCGAGTTTTTTGTTCGATACCTACCATGTCGATACGCTGTGGCTTATGAGCATACGACAGATTCTCGCCGGCCTGCTCTTTATGGCTGTGGTTGTCACGCGCGACCGCGCACGCCTGGTTAAGCTTTGGACGACGCCGACCGACCGCAAGCAGCTGTTGCTCTTTACCGCCTTTGGCCTGCTGTTCAACCAGTTTTGCTATCTTTCGGCCGTGCGCCTGACCAACGCCGGAACCGCGACGGTCCTTCAGTGCCTGCAGCTGGTCATCATCATGGGATATACCTGCATCACCGATCGCCGCAAACCGCGCATGCGCGAGGTTATCGGTATTGGCCTGGCCCTTGGCGGCACGTTTTTGATCGCCACCGGCGGCGACCCCACGAGCCTGAGCATCTCGCCGCTCGGTCTGGTGGCGGGTCTTATGTGCGCGGTGAGCGCCACCTGCATGGCGGTGATTCCCGCCAAGATCCTGCCCGAATACGGCAGCCCCATCGTTACAGGCTCTGCCATGCTCACGGCAGGCGTGGTCTCGTGCGTTTTCGTGCAGCCGTGGGCCCATATGCCGGCGCTCGATGCCGCCGGCGTCGAGGCGCTCGCGGTGTTTGTGGTCGTGGGCTCGTTTTTGGCGTACATGCTCTATATGCAGGGCGTCAAGGACATCGGCTCGGTGCGCGCGAGCCTCATCGGGACCGTGGAGCCGGTCTCGGCAACCGTTACCAGCGCCGTTATGCTGGGCACGGTATTTTTGCCGACCGACCTTATCGGCTTTGCCATGATTATCGTAATGATGTTTTTAACGGTGTAGTCGACGCAGCGGCTGATACAAGTTAAAAACTGAATAGGGATTCGCGCATGTTGCGTGTAATCAGGACGCATGTCTGGAGTTTAGCTGCGCGCGTTCAATATGACATAAACTGATAACGTTTATCGACTTTTGTATTGCGAGGATTTCTCTATGGCTGGAAATCATTTTAAAGGTAGCGGAGACGGCCGTTCTGCGGTCCCGCCGCGTTCTAACGGGGCGGGAAGGCCCAGCGCTCCGGGTGGCATTGGCCAGAACGGCGCCGGCAATCGCACGTCTCCGGGCGAGACGGCGATGTTCACCGCTCTGTATGAGCAGTCTCAGAAGGCAAAAAAGGCGGCCCGCGCAAACGGCCAGGCCGCTGCGACCGGGGCTACCCCCGCAGTGCCACCGCGCGAGGTCTCCGCAAATCCCGCAGGCAATGCAGGCAGCGCCAATGCTGCCGGCAACACCTCGTCGCTCAAGGATGCAGGCATCACGGGCAACTTGGGCACGATTTACACGGGAGCTTCCGAGACCGGCACGTTTGCCCGTCTGGACGATAGCGGTGCCGAGTTTGTGGGCTCGGGTTCCAAAGAAGACTATTACGATTTTGGCCTGAACTACGGCGGCGGCACTTCGTCGAGCACGACGTCGGACGGGCTGGTCCGTCATCGTCATCGCAAGGGCGAGAACAAGAACCGTTATGCCGCCACAGCGGTCGTTGCTGTCGTCGCGGTTGTCCTCGTTGCACTTGGCGTGAGCGGCTTCATGTTCTTTAACTCGGCAAAGACCGTGAAGGCCCAGGCAAAGGAGGCCGTGGGTATCGTCGCAGACCTTAAGGGTAAGGTCACGTCGGGCGATTTTTCGACCCTGCCCGACGATGCGAAGAAGATCAACGACCTTTGCAGCAGCATGAAGGCGGAGACCTCGAGCCCGGTGTGGACGATGGCCTCGTTCATTCCGGTGTATGGCAGCGATATTAGCGCCGCCCGCACCATGGTCGACGCTCTGTCCGATGTTTCGAGCGGCGCGCTGGTCCCCATGGCCGATAATCTCGCTCAGGCAACGCCTGGCAAGCTGTTCCAGGACGGGACAATCAACGTGTCCGCGCTGCAGGCGGTCGCCGATTCGCTCTCCGATAGCTCGAAGGCGTTCAAGAGCGCCAACAAAAAGGTGCAGGGTATTGGCGATACGCATATCGCCCAGGTGACCGAGCTGGTCGATAAGGCAAAGGACGGCTTTGCCACTCTGGACGGTGTAGTCGACGCGGCAGAGAAGATCGCCCCCGTTCTGCCCCAGATGCTCGGCGTCAACGGCCAGACGCGCCATTATCTTGTGCTCGCGATGAGCAATGTCGAGATCCGCGCCTGCGGCGGTTTCCCGGGTTCTCGCGGCGTGATGTCGGTGACTGACGGTAAGCTCGAACTGGGCGATTTTGTCAAAGTCGACTTGATGAAAGAGCCTTTGAGTCCGCTTCCCATCACCGATGAAGAGGCAAACTTGTTCACGACCGGATGGGGCCTGACGGGATTCAACACGCTCGGATACACGATGGGCGACGTTACGATGACGCCCGATTATCCGCGTGCGGCTCAGCTTGTCAGCGATATGCAGAAGGCCATTGTCGGAGATGACATCGACGGCGTATTTGCAGTCGATCCGGTATTTTTGCAGTATATGCTCGGCATTGTAGGCGGCACGCAGCTTCCCGACGGCACCGTCGTCGACGGAAGCAACGCTGCAAAGGTACTGATGCACGATGTTTATTGGAATTACCCGGCAGAGGAACAGGACGCCATTTTTGCGGCGGTTGCCGGATCGGCTTTTAACAAGATCGTGGACGAACTGGGCTCCAGCGATATTACTAAGATCGCTGCCGCCATCGAAAAGGGTGCTTCCGAGGGTCGCATCCTGATGTATTCGAGAAACGACGACGAGGAAAAGGCCGCGAAGGCCCTTGGCATCTCCGGCGCTCTCCAAACCGATACGTCGGAGGCTCCGATCTTGGGCGTCTATGTGAACAACTACAGTTACTCAAAGATGGATTGGTTTCTCGATAAGCGAGTCACCATCGATTCTTCGGTTGAAAATGCCGACGGTTCGACGACGTATCGAGTGACCACTACGCTCAAGAACACGATGACCCCCCAGGAGAAGGCCGAGATGCCTGGTTATTTCCAGGGCCATAACGGCATTAGCCAGGATATTGATGACGAGGTGCTGAGACTCTATCTCTATGCTCCCGCGGGAGGCAGCATTTCGGACATTAAGACTTCGGGCTCCGGTTCTATCGAGATGAGCGAAGCGACGCACGATGGCCTGAAGGTTGCATGGGGCGGCGTCCACATGCTTCTTGGACAAGACATAAAGGTTGAGTACACGGTCACGACTTCGAAGGACTCTGGGCACAAAGAGCTTGAGGTTCGTACCACGCCGACCGCTCAAACGTTCGAACAGGATAAGTAAGATATGAAGTACTTTGGCACCGACGGATTTCGCGGCGAGGCCAACGTTGGGCTGACCGTGGAGCACGCGTACAAGATCGGCCGCTTTGTGGGCTGGTATTACGGCGCCAGGCGCGGGGCCAAGGCGCGCGTGATCGTGGGTAAGGACACGCGTCGCTCGAGCTATATGTTCGAGGCGGCGCTGGTGAGCGGTCTGGTTGCGAGCGGCGCAGACGCCTATATGCTGCATGTGATTCCTACGCCGGGCGTGGCGCACCAGACCGTGGAGGGCTGCTTCGATTGCGGCATCATGATCAGTGCGAGCCACAACCCGTTTTGCGATAACGGCATTAAGTTGGTTAACAGCGACGGCTTTAAGATGGACGAGGACGTGCTGGAGCTCATCGAGGACTACATCGATGGCAAGAGCGAGGTGCCGCTGGCCACGGGCAACCACATTGGCGCCACGGTTGACTACATGCAGGGCCGCAACCGCTACATTGCCTCGCTCATTGCAAGCGCGAACTTTTCGCTGCAGGGCGTCAAGATTGGCATTGACTGCGCCAACGGCTCGGCGTCCTCTGTCGCCAAGCCGGTGTTCGATGCGCTCGGCGCCGATGTGCGCGTGATTAACGCCGCACCCGACGGCTTTAACATTAACGTCGACTGCGGCTCTACGCATATGGAGCGCCTGCAGCGCCATGTGGTGGAGCAAGGCTTGGACGTGGGCTTTGCCTACGACGGCGATGCCGATCGCTGCCTGGCAGTGGACGAGCGCGGCCGCGTGGTCGACGGCGACCAGATTCTGTACGTGTGCGGCGTGTATCTTAACAAGCACGGGCGCCTCTCGGGCGGTACCGTGGTGCCGACGATCGCCAGCAACTTTGGCCTGATTAAGTCGCTGGAGCTTGCCGGCCTGAGTGCCGTGACCAGCGGCGTGGGCGACCGCCACGTGTATGCCAAGATGCGCGAGGGCGGCTACAGCCTGGGTGGCGAGCAGACGGGCCATACGATCTTTGGCGATATCGAGCGTACGGGCGACGGCATTATGACCTCGCTGCGTGTGATGGAAGTGATTCGTGCCGAACGCGAGACGCTTTCGCAGCTCGCGGTGCCGTGCAAGCTGCTGCCGCAGGCGCAGGTTGCCGTACGCGTGGCGGACAAGGATGCTGCGCTGGGCAACATGGGCGTGCAGGCCGCCATCGCCGAGGCCGAGGCGTTGCTGGCAGGCGAGGGCCGCGTGCTGGTGCGCAAGAGCGGAACCGAGTCGGTGATTCGCGTTTTGGCCGAGGCCCCCGACCAAGACGCCGCCGACGCCGCCATGAAGCGCATCGCCGCCGCGCTGGAGGCTCTGTAGTTACGCAGTTTTACCAAACCGCGTAACCGCTCGACGCTACATACGGCCCCAAGCGGCAATCTGGCGTTCAATTTCAAGGGCGCGACCAGAAGGTCAGCGCCCTTTCATTTCACGTCACCTTGCTCGCTTGGGGCCGTTTTCGCTGACGTTGCCAAGACATCGACGTCAACATGGTTGGCGATGGCGATGGCGTGCTGGTCAATCCTTACAGCTGGTACAGCGTGGTGAACTTGTCCTGCAGGTAGCTGCAGTAGTAGCGGGCATCGAATGCCATACCGCACGCGCCCTTGATGAGCTCCGGCGCGTCCTTGGCGCGGCCCCACTGCCAAATGTGCTCGCCCAGCCAAGCACGGACGGGTGCCAAATCGCCGCTCGAACAGGCGCCGTTAAGGTCGACACCGTCGCGGCACATGGCCGGCACAAACATGGCATCGTAGGCGCTGCCCAGCGCATACGTGGGGAAGTAGCCAAACGAGCCGCCGCTCCAGTGCGTATCCTGCAGGCAGCCGCGCGTGTCGTCGGGAACAGGAATACCCAGGTACTCGTCCATAAAGCGATTCCAAAGCGCGGGGATGTCCTTGGCCGTGGCCTCGCCGGCAAACAGCATGCGCTCAATCTCGTAGCGCACCATAATATGCAGCGGGTAGGTGAGCTCGTCGGCCTCGGTACGGATCAGCGACGGCTGAGCGATGTTCACGGCGTGGTAGAGCGTGTCCTCGTCCACGTTGCCGTAGACCTCGGGCGCGTGACGGCGCAGCACTTCGAGCAGCGGGCCCATAAAAGCGCGACTGCGGCCTACGGTGTTCTCGAAAAAGCGGCTCTGGCTCTCGTGAATGCCCATGGAGGTGCCGCCCTCCAGACACGTGCGCGCGTAAGCGGGATTGACGCCCAGCTCGTACATGGCGTGCCCCGCCTCGTGGATGATGCTATAGACGTTGGAGATGCAGTCGTTCTCGTAGATGTGCGTGGCGATGCGCGCAACGCCCACCGAGAAGCCCTCGCTAAACGGGTGCTCGGTAAAGGCGAGCGTGGTGTCGTCCAGGTTAAGGCCGACGAGCTTCATCAGGTCGAAGCTCATGGCGCGCTGGGCGGCCTCGGGCACGCGGGCATGCAAAAAGTCGGCATCAGGCTGCTGCCCGCGCTCGCCGATGGCGTGAACGAGCGGCACGACGGTGGCCTTGACCTCGTCACAAAACGCATCGAAGCTCTTGGCGGAAAGGCCGCGTTCGTACTGGTCGAGCCAAACATCGTATGGGTCGCGCTTGGGGTCCATGAGCTCGGCCTGATGCTTGAGCTGGGCGACGATTCTATCCACGTAGGGCTCAAAGCTCGCCCAGTCGTTGGCCGTCTTGGCCTTGTGCCACACGGCGTCGGCCTCGCAGGTGAGCCTGGTCCAGGCTTCGGCTTCTTCGGTGGGAATGGCGCTTGCCTCGCGCTGGTCGCGGCCGAGCACACGGATCTCATCGAGCAGCTGCGGGTCGTCGATCTTGCCGCCGGCGACGGTCTCGTGTGCCAGCGAGCCTACAAGCTCGACGGACTTTTTGCTGGTCAGGAGCTTGTGATGTTCGCCGGCAAGGGTGCCCATAGCATCGGCGCGGGCCGCAGCGCCGTTGGCGGGGGCAATCGTCGCGCCATCGAACTCGGCAATCTTGAGCAGGTACTCGCGGGTCCATAGTTTGCCTTCGAGCTTGCGGAGCTTCTTGATGCCCTTGCCCGCCTTGGCGTTCTTAGAGGCCTTGGCCACGGCGGCCTTGGCTTTTTTATCGAGTTTCTTTCCCATACCTATATCCTTGATCTCGCAGACCGGACGCCACGGGTGGGCGTGCGGCCAGTTTGCACAGCTACCTGCCTTGTACCCAGTGCGAACAAAACGGAACGCGGCGATATGCTCGCAGAATGTGTTATCCTATAGCCCAATGCGTTGACGGAGAGGGTTTTGCCCGCCGCGCCGCCGGCAAGAGAGGGAAGGTCATGGGCTGCAAGCCTTCCTGCGGTGGCAAGGGCCAAGCGTTCACTCCCGAGCAGCAACCTCAACGGGCGCGCGGCCAGCGGCGGCGAAGCCCCAGTAGGGAAGCCGTGAGCCTCGCGATAAGGGGCACAGAGTGGGCACGGCGGGCCAGACATCCGCCGGGTCAAACAAGGTGGTACCGCGGAATTCAACCGTCCTTGGGCAATGCACATGCCCGAGGACGGTTTTTTGTTACCGAACCGGGCCGCGTTTTTGCAACGCCAGACGGCGGCAGTCGTCCTGGCGAGCGGGGAACGCGAGAGACGAAAGGGAAGACATGAGTCTGATTGATGATCTGGTCAAACTCGAGGAAGAGGCCAAGGAGCTCGTCGCAGGCGCCGACGACGCCGCCAAGCTCGAGGCTGCGCGCGTTGAGCTGCTCGGCCGCAAGGGCCGTATTACCGGCCTGATGCGCATGATGGGCAAGCTCGCCCCCGAGGATCGCCCTGTGATGGGCAAGCGCGCCAACGAGATGCGCCAGCTGATCGAGGGCATGCTCGACGAGCGCACCACCGAGATGAAGGCCGCCGCCCTCAAGCACGCACTGGAGCACGAGGCCGTCGACATCACGCTGCCGGGCATTCGTCCGCAGATCGGCCACCAGCACCTGATCAAGCAGATCATCGAGGAGGCCGAGGATATCTTTAGCGGTATCGGCTACACCGTCGAGTCCGGTCCCATGGTCGACACCTCCTACTACAACTTCACCGCGCTCAACGCCCCCATGGATCACCCGAGCCGCTCGGCCCGCGACACCTTCTATGTGGTCGACAACAACCCCGGCAGCGTCGCGCACCCCGAGGCGCATGCCCACGGCGAGTCCGACGTGCTGCTGCGCACCCAGACCTCGGGCGTGCAGATTCACACCATGGAGTCGCAGAAGCCGCCCATCTACATGATCTGCCCGGGCACCGTCTACCGTCCCGACACGGCCGACGCTTGTCACCTGCCGCAGTTCAACCAGATCGAGGGCCTGGTCGTCGACGAGGGCATCACCTTTGGCGATCTTAAGGGCACGCTCGACTACTTTGTTAAGTGCATGTTTGGCGAGGACCGCAAGACGCGTTACCGCCCGCATTTCTTCCCCTTCACCGAGCCTTCCTGCGAGGTGGACGTGAGCTGCCACGTCTGCGGCGGCAAGGGCTGCAACTTCTGCAAGCACAGCGGCTGGATCGAGATCTTGGGCTGCGGCATGGTCGACCCCAACGTCCTGATCAACTGCGGCATCGACCCCGAGAAGTACACCGGCTTCGCCTTTGGCATTGGCGCCGAGCGCGTCGCTGCCCTGCGCTACGACCTGCCCGACCTCAGAACGCTCATGACAGGCGATATGCGTTTCCTGAATCAGTTTTAAGTTGACCTGTCCCGGCGGCTTCCCGAGCCACCGCACCTTGCCCCTCAAACCGTCGCTTGCGTACCCAAGTACGCGGCGCTCCTCTTTCGGGGCAATCTGCGGCACCTCGGAAACCCGTCTCCGTAGCTGGAGTTTTCCGTCTGTTTATTGCAGACGTTACAGATGAAAGGAGACCAGTTAGATGCGTGTTTCTTACGACTGGCTCAAGACCATGATCGATATTCCGGAGGATCCCAAGACCCTTTCGGACGAATATATCCGTACCGGCACCGAGGTCGAGGCGATCGACACCGTGGGCGAGTCCTTCGACCACGTGGTGACCGCCAAGGTACTCACCAAGACCCCGCACCCCGATAGCGACCATATGTATGTGTGCTCGGTCGACGTGGGTGACAAGAACCTCGACGCCGACGGCAACCCCGCTCCGCTGCAGATCGTCTGCGGCGCGCAGAACTTTGAGGCCGGCGACCACATCGTCACGGCCATGATCGGCGCTGTGCTTCCCGGCGACGTCAAGATCAAGAAGAGCAAGCTTCGCGGCGTCGTGTCCATGGGCATGAACTGCTCCGCGCGCGAGCTCGGCCTGGGCGGCGACCACTCCGGCATTATGATCCTGCCCGAGGATACGCCCTGCGGCATGCCGTTTGCCGAGTACGTGGGCTCGAGTGATACCGTGCTCGACTGCGAGATCACGCCCAACCGCCCCGACTGCCTGTCCATGATTGGCATGGCCCGCGAAACCGGTGCCATTTTCGATCGCGATTTCCACGTTGAGCTGCCCGCCATCAAGGCGGAGACCGGCCGCGCGACCGACGACGAGCTTTCGGTCGAGATCGCCGACGAGGGCCTGTGCGACCGCTATGTCGCCCGCATTGTGCGCAACGTGAAGGTCGGCCCGTCGCCCGACTGGATGGTCAAGCGCCTTAACGCCCTGGGCGTGCGTCCGCACAACAACATCGTCGACATCACCAACTATGTGATGATGCTCACCGGTCAGCCGCTGCACGCTTTTGACCTGGACACCTTTGCCGAGCGCGAGGGCAGGCGCCGCGTGGTGGTTCGCGCCGCCCAGCAGGACGAGAAGTTCACGACCCTCGACGGCGAGGAGCGCACGCTCGATGCCGGCATGGGCCTTATCACCGACGGCGAGCGCCCCGTGGCGCTGGCCGGCGTTATGGGCGGCATGGATTCCGAGATCGAGGACGACACCGTCGACGTGATGGTCGAGAGCGCCTGCTTCGACGCCGGCCGCACCTCGCACACCAGCCGCGACCTGTCGCTGATCTCCGACGCCTCCATCCGCTTTGAGCGCCAGGTCGATGAGACCGGCTGCGTGGATGTGGCCAATGTTGCCTGCGCGCTCATCGAGGAGATCGCCGGCGGCGAGGTCGCTCCCGGCTACGTGGATGTGTTCCCCGCGCCCAAGACCATCGACAGCATCAAGCTGCGCCTGGCCCGCGTGCACGCCATCTGCGGCGCCGACATCGAGCCCGATTTTATCGAGCGCTCGCTCACCCGCCTGGGCTGCACCGTCGAGCGCGACGGCGAGGACTTTATGGTTACCCCGCCGAGCTTCCGCCCCGACCTGCCGCGTGAAATCGACCTGATCGAGGAGGTCCTGCGCCTGTGGGGCATGGGCCGCGTGACGGCGACCATCCCGGCTGCCAAGAACCACATCGGTGGCCTGACCCGCGAGCAGAAGCTTACCCGCAAGGTCGGCGAGATCCTGCGTGCCTGCGGCCTCAACGAGACCACGACCTTTGGCTTTGCCGCGCCGGGCGACCTGGAGAAGATCGGCATGTCCACCGAGGGCCGCGGCTGCCCCGTGGTACTTATGAACCCGCTGGTGGCCGAGCAGACCGAGATGCGCCGCTCGCTGCTGCCGGGCCTGCTGCAGTCTGTGGCCTATAACGAGGCCCATGGCACGCCCAACGTGCACCTGTACGAGGTCGGCAGCCTGTTCCACGGCCGCGAGAACGCCAGCCTGCCCAAGGAGACTAAGTCCGTGGCGGGCGTGCTCTCGGGCCAGTGGAGCGAGCAGTCCTGGAACATGAAGTACCGCAAGCTGCGTTTCTTCTTTGGCAAGGGCATCGTCGAGGAGCTGCTCGCCCAGCTGCGCATCGAGAAGGTTCGCTTCCGTCCCGTCGAGGGCGAGGGCTATGCCTTCTTGCAGCCGGGCCGTGCCGCCGAGGTTCTGTCTGGCGGCACCGTGCTGGGCTGGGTCGGCGAGATCCACCCCGAGGCGCGCGAAGCCATGGGTATCGACGAGGTCGTCGTTGCCTTTGAGCTCGACCTGGACAAGCTGATCAAGGGCGCCCGCAACCAGGAGAACTACCGCGAGTTCTCGCAGTACCCGGCTGTTGAGCACGATCTTGCTATCGTGGTCGACAACTCCGTGACTTGCGAGGACCTTGAGCGCCGCATTACCAGCGCCGGCGGCAAGCTGCTCGAGGGTGTGCGTCTGTTCGACGTCTACCGCGATCCGGTCCGCGTGGGCGTGGGCAAGAAGTCCATGGCCTTTGCGCTTACGTATCGCTCCGACGACCACACGCTTACCAGCGAAGAGGTCGAAAAAGCGCACCAGAAGATTGTCACCAAGGTGTGCAAGGGCGTAAACGGCGAGGTCCGCGGCTAGGTCCTGCACTGGGGTATGGGTCAGCGGTGGCTGATGCCGAGCCTTACGTGACTGCTATCCTCGGTATAAGGCGCTGCTGAGCCTGCATATATGACACGCGCATTGCATAACGGCGTACTGCTTTGTCGGCAGTGCGCCGTTTTGCTATGATAGCCCGTGGCGTGTTACGAATCTGACAATACGTAACACTGGCAAGGTGATTTAAGCGGCGTTGTAATTCTGTGCGCCGATAACCGGGAGGCGTACATGCACATTCCAGATAATTATCTGTCCCCGCAGACCGATGTCGTCATGGCAGTGGCGATGGTGCCCGTTTGGGTTCACTGCATCAAAAAGGTGCGCGCCACGCTCGACCGCGAGCACATGGCGTTCCTGGGTATCTGCGCCGCATTCTCTTTCTTGCTCATGATGTTCAACGTGCCGCTGCCCGGCGGTACCACGGGTCACGCCGTCGGCGGCGCGCTCATCGCGCTGCTGCTGGGCCCGGAGGCCGCGGCCATCGCGGTTTCGGTCGCGCTGGCGCTGCAGGCGCTGCTGTTTGGCGACGGCGGCATCCTGTCCTTTGGCGCCAACTGCTTTAACATGGCCTTCGTGCTGCCGTTTGCCGCCGCTATCGTGTTCCGTGCGCTCAACAGCCGTTTGCACGACAAGAGCTGGGGCACCTCGGTTTCGGCCGTCGTAAGCGGTTGGGTCGGCCTGTGCCTGGCGGCCCTGTGCACGGCGATCGAGTTTGGTATTCAGCCGATGTTCTTTACCAACGCTTCGGGCGCGCCGCTGTACTGCCCCTTCCCGCTCTCTATTGCCATTCCGGCCATGATGATCCCGCACATGTTGGTAGCCGGCGTGGTCGAGGGCGTGGCGACGGCCGCCATCTACGGTTTCATTAAGAAGACGGCGCCGAGTGTTATCGTCGGGCCCGAGGCCGCCGATGGCCAGTTTGCTGCCGAGGGCGCTACTGCCAAGAAGACCTCGCTGGTTCCCACGCTCATCCTGGTCGCCGTGCTTGTCGTGGCCACGCCGCTCGGCTTGCTGGCCACCGGTGACGCCTGGGGCGAGTGGGACGCTGAGGGCGCCGCGACCGCCGTTCAGGAGGCTGGTGACGACAGTCTGCAGACTTCGGTCGGTCTCGATACCCCGACCTTTGCCGATGCCCTGCCCACGGGCGATTATCTGCAGGCCTATTCCGAGGAGCAGGGCCTTGGCTTTGCCGGCCAGGCCGCGATGTATATTCTTTCGGGCGTGATTGGCGTGGCGGTGCTCACCATCGCATTCCGTCTGGTCTCGCTAACGGTCAAGGAAAGCGGAGCCCATGGCGACGGTCGAGCTGCCTAGCTGGCTTGCGGCCGAGCAGCGTTATGAGCCCGCGGGGGCTCGGCATCGTGTGATGCAAAAGAATGTCCTGCACCTGGCGAGCCTGCTTGAGCGGGTTCGCCTAGGTGGCGGCGTGCATAAGGGCGGGTCGATTATCGACCGCGCCCTTTCTTCCGTTTCGGCGCCAGTGCGTTTGGTGGGGATGTTCGTCTGCGTCCTGTGCGTATGCCTGACGCAGAGCCCGCTGTACTTGATGCTGATGACAGCGATCGCGTTGGTGCTCGTTGCGGTTCGCCCCGCACGCGGGCTGCACGCGACCTTTGTGCCGGCGTTGGCTGCCGCGGGGTTTGCCGTGGTTTTGGCGCTTCCTGCCCTGCTGCTGGGTGCTTCTGCCACGGACGCCATGCTCAAGATTGCGCTCAAGACCTTTGTTAATGTGTCATTGGTGCTGGGCGTTTCGTGGACGCTTACCTGGAGTCGCATGTCGGCGGCGCTTAAGATGCTGCACCTGCCCGACGAGGTTATCTTTACGTTTGATATGGCGCTCAAACACATCGAGGTGCTGGGTCGCACGGCGCACGACCTGTGCGAATCAGTCTTGCTGCGCAGCGTTGGCCGTGCGCCTGCAGGATTTTCGCGTACCGATTCGATCGCGGGTATCATGGGCATGACCTTTATCAAGGCGATGGAATGCAGCCGCGCGATGGACGAGGCTATGCTTTGCCGCGGTTTTGCCGGCGCATATCCGGCGCCTGCACGGAACGGATTTGGCTGGCGCGACGCGGTCTATGCGGCCGTTGTGGTGCTGCTCGCCGTGTTGTGCGCGGTGCTGTAGCGCGGGCGGTCAAGCCGTCGATGTGAATAGGGAAGGGCGACGTTTTGGCAAACGATACAAATGGTGCGATGGGTGCGAGCGGTGCTGCCGGCGCCAAGGCCACGCCGCTCATCGAGTTTCACGACGTGGTGTTTTCCTATGCGGGCCATACGGTGGTCGATGGCGTGTCGCTGCAGGTTAATCGCGGTGAGCTGGTTGCTCTGCTTGGACCCAACGGCTGCGGCAAGACGACGATCATGCGGCTTATCAACGGCCTTGAGCTTGCGGATGCGGGTACGTACCTGTTTGATGGACATGTGGTCGATGCGGCATATCTCAAGGATTCCGCGACGGCCCAGCGGTTCCATCAGCGCGTGGGCTTCGTGTTCCAAAACGCCGATGCACAGCTCTTTTGCGCCACGGTCGGCGAGGAGGTCGCGTTTGGCCCGGCTCAAATGGGGCTTTCGGCGGACGAGCTCGGGCGCCGCGTCCGTGATGCCATGGAGCTGTTTCAGGTTGCCGATCTGGTCGATGCCTCGCCCTATCAGCTTTCGGGCGGGCAAAAGAAGCGTGTGGCGCTGGCTGCCGTCGTGTCGATGAACCCCGATATTCTGGTGCTCGACGAGCCTACCAACGGACTTGACGAGGACTCTTGCGACATCGTGGTCAACTTTCTACTGGCCTATGTTGCTGCCGGTAAGACGGTCTTGATGAGCACGCATCATCAGGATTTAGTACGACGTCTTGGGGCCCGTGCGATTTATATCGATCGATATCACCACGTGGTCGGGGCTCCCGTGCCATCATATGGAACCGAAAACGGTGCAGCAGAATAGTTGCCGCATAGTGGGGTTGCGGCCGCGCACGTGACTTGCTGCGAATGGTATAGTTATCCGGATTTTTACGGGGGTGGCTATGCCAAGTTGGAATATTCATATCGCTCAGACGGAACGACTTCTGGCGCGTGCCGGCGCGCTTGCCGATAACGTGCGCGACCGCAATGCCTTTTTGTTTGGCAGCGTGGTTCCGGACATTTTTGTGGGGTACATGGTTCCCGGTATTGCCGACCCCATCCCGTATCGCATCACGCACTTTGCCAAGCCCGAGCCCATTCCTAAGCCACGCGAGCATGAGTTTTGGGACACCTATGTGGCGCCGTTGCTTAAAGGTGCGCCGGCGGGTGCGCCGGCTGCAGCGACCTCGATTGTCGAAGAGCGTGAAAGGCTCAATCGGGTGCACTATCCGCAGCGCTACAAAGACGCCGAGCCGGTTGACGGCCCCGGCGCCGCCGAGTTTTCGCTCGCGCCCGATGACGTGGCGCAGTCGCTGCTCGATTTGACGCTGGGCGTTTGGTCGCATCTGGTGGCCGATACCGTGTGGAACACGCGCGTGAACCAATACCTCGAGGCGCGCGGCGGCAAGCCGTGCGAGGAGTTCCGCATTAAGAAGCAGGGAGACTTTGACTGGTTTGGCAAGACGCTCGGCATCGTTTCTATCCCGCGTGCGACCGATCGCCTCTATACCGCGGCGGCCCAGTTTGGTCAGTATTCGATTCCACAAGAGTATGTGCTCAAGACCATTGGCGTTATGCACGAGATTGTGCGCGAAAACCCCGGCGATCCGGATCATCCGCCGTACCGTCTGCTGACCGAAGGGTTCTTTGACGCAACGTTTACCGAGGTCGTCGAGCTAACCGAGGCGGGTTTTGCCGCCCGCGTTGCCGCTTCTGACGTCCCCGCAGTCCCTCTGATCGCTAGCTGCTAGCCGGCTGACGTAACGGTGAACAGTTCATTCCAATTGACCAACAGCTCCCCGCCGCAGGGCATCTTCGGTGGTGTGCTCGGCATCGGAAAGGTTCGCGACTGAACACAAATCGATGAAGCGGCATATGAAGTAGGTCTTAAAAAGGGCCCGGAAGGCGAAGCCTTCCGGGCCCTTTTTAATGCAAATGTGCTTGCAAGTGCGATTTAGCGCACCTGAGCGACGTAGGCAACGTTGGTCGAGGAGACCTTGTCCTCAAGCTGGACGCTCATACGGGGATCGCCGGCGGTAGCGACGGTCAAATCGCCGGTCTCGACGTAGCCGAGCTCCTTAGCGGTCTCGATCGCCTTGACGATCGTGCCGTTGACGGTGCCCTGGGTAATCTCGGCCTTGTGCGGGATAACGCCCCAGTACATGATCATCTGCTGGACGGCCCACTCGTGGCGGGAGAACGCGCAGATCGGCATGTTGGGACGGAAGTGCGAGATCAGGCGAGCGGTACGGCCGGTGGTCGTCGGCACGGTGATGCACTTGGCGCCAACGGTGGTGGCCATGTTCACAGCGGACATACCCACAACGTTGTTGACGACGCGGGTGCCGTGAGCATCGGCCGGAACCTCGAGCGGAGCGTGAGCCGGGAGGTACTTCTCGGTCTCGAGAGCGATGCTGGCCTGCATCTTGACGGCCTCGACCGGGTACTTACCGGCAGCGGACTCGCCGGACAGCATGACGGCGTCGGTACCGTCGTAAATGGCGTTAGCAACGTCGGCAACCTCGGCGCGCGTCGGGCGCGGGTTCTGCTGCATGGAGTCGAGCATCTGCGTAGCGGTGATAACGGGCTTGTAGGCCGCGTTGCACTTGGCGATGATCTCCTTCTGGATGTGCGGAACGAGCTCGGGCTTGATCTCGATGCCCAGGTCGCCACGGGCGACCATGATGCCGTCGGAAGCCTCGAGGATCTCATCGAAGTTCTCGACGCCCAGGGCGCACTCGATCTTCGGGAAGATCGTCACGTGCTCGCCGCCGTTCTCGCGGCAAAGCTCGCGGATGCCGCGGACAGACTCGCCGTCACGGATGAAGGAAGCGGCGATGTAGTCGATGTTCTCGGTCAGGCCAAAGAGGATGTCCTGACGATCGCGCTCGGTGATGGCGGGCAGCGAGATGTTGACGTTGGGCATGTTGACGCCCTTGCGCTCGCCGATCAGGCCGTCGTTCTTGACGACGCAGGTCATGTCCTGGCCGTCGACGGACTCGACCTCGAGAGCAACCAGGCCGTCATCGATCAGGATGAGGGAGCCCTTCTCGACCTCGGAGGGCAGAGCCAGGTAGTCGAGGGAGATGTGCTCAGCGGTGCCGTGGAAATCCTCGGACGTGGGCTGAGCGGTGACGACGATCTTGTCGCCGGTCTTGACGGCAACCTTCTTGCCGTCGACCAGAAGACCGGTGCGGACCTCGGGGCCCTTGGTGTCGAGCAGGATGCCGACGGGCATACCGAGCTCCTTGGAAATACGACGGACGCGCTCGATGCGACCGTGGTGCTCGTCGTAGGAGCCGTGCGAGAAGTTAAAACGGGCGACGTTCATGCCCGCCTTGATCATCTCGCGGATGGTCTCGTCGCTATCGCAGGCGGGACCCATGGTGCATACAATCTTAGTGCGCTTGTACATTCAGACCTCCATCTGACATCGTCTTGCGCTGATAGATAAACCATAAGAAATAAAACTGAGTTGATTATAACGAAATACCGACCGAATACCCCAAAAAATCGACCGTATGCCGAATTAGAAGTTCATCTTTTACGGAAAAAACGGTATATGAAAAAACTTTATCAACCGCTCTAACCGCTGCTATCTGGGCGATATTTTAGTTTGGCGACGCGCCTAAGAAAAAACGTTTTATCAGTATTGAGCATCACACGGTCCGCATCGTTGCATACGGACCATATTTACAAATGGATTGTTTTGGCTAGACGCGTCGCTTTGGGGTACCATAGCTCCACTATCAACTGCCGCTCAGCACGGCAGCCTTGATGAGCCCTTGCCCTTCTCCTGGGAATTATGATCGGGCATCAATCTGCTGAGTGGCCCGAATCCCAGGAGGGGACTCTATATGCAAAAGGAATACCTGTCCGCCGCGGCGGAGGTGCTCAGCGACCAAGGTGTCGATGAGAACCTCGGCCTGAGCAACGACGAGGCGTCGTCGCGCCTCGCCAAGACAGGCCCTAACAAGCTCGAGGAAGCCGAGAAGACGCCGCTGTGGAAGCGTTTCTTTGAGCAGATGGCCGACCCCATGGTCATCATGTTGATCGTTGCCGCCGTTATCAGCGCGCTCACGGGCATGGTTAAGGGCGAGGCGGACTTTGCCGATGTCGCCATCATCATGTTCGTCGTTATCGTCAACTCGGTGCTGGGCGTGGTCCAGGAAGCCAAGAGCGAGGAGGCCCTCGAGGCCCTTCAGGAGATGAGCGCGGCGCAGTCCAAGGTTCTACGCGACGGCAAACTCGTGCACCTGCCGAGCGCCGAGCTCGTTCCCGGCGACGTGATCATGCTCGAGGCGGGCGACTCCGTCCCGGCCGACTGCCGCGTGCTCGAGAGCGCCACGATGAAGATCGAAGAGGCCGCGCTCACCGGCGAGTCCGTGCCGGTCGAGAAGCACGCCAACGTGATCGAGCTTGCCGCGGGCACCGATGACGTGCCGCTCGGCGACCGCAAGAACATGTGCTACATGGGCTCCACCGTTGTGTACGGCCGTGGCCGCGCCGTCGTGGTCGGCACCGGCATGGATACCGAGATGGGCAAGATCGCCGGTGCCCTGGCCGAGGCCAAGGAAGAGCTCACACCGCTGCAGGTGAAGCTCGCCGAGCTCAGCCGTATCCTCACCATTATGGTGATTGTCATCTGCGTCGTGATCTTTGGCGTCGACATCGTCCGCCACGGCGTGGGCAACGTCCTTACCGACCCGACTGCCCTGCTCGACACCTTTATGGTCGCCGTCTCGCTCGCCGTCGCTGCCATCCCCGAGGGCCTGGTTGCCGTCGTGACCATCGTGCTGTCGCTTGGCGTGACCAAGATGGCCAAGCGCCAGGCAATTATCCGCAAGCTCTCTGCCGTCGAGACTCTCGGCTGCACGCAGACCATCTGCTCCGACAAGACCGGTACCCTTACCCAAAACAAGATGACCGTCGTCAAGCACGAGCTTGCTGCGCCTAAGGAGAAGTTCCTGGCAGGTATGGCGCTGTGTTCCGATGCCCAGTGGGACGAGGAACTGGGTGAGGCCGTGGGCGAGCCGACCGAGTGCGCGCTCGTCAACGATGCCGGAAAGGCGGGCCTCACTGGTCTGACTGCCGAGCACCCGCGCGTGGGCGAGGCCCCGTTTGACTCGGGCCGCAAGATGATGTCCGTGGTCGTTGAGACCCTGGACGGCGAGTACGAGCAATACACCAAGGGCGCGCCCGACGTGGTGATCGGCCTGTGCACCCACATCTACGAGGGCGATAAGGTCGTCCCCCTGACCGAGGAGCGTCGTGCCGAGCTCGTGGCCGCCAACAAGGCCATGGCCGACGAGGCCCTGCGCGTGCTGGCGCTGGCAAGCCGCACCTACACCGAGGTCCCGAGCGACTGCAGCCCCGCCGCGCTCGAGCACGACCTGGTCTTCTGCGGCCTGTCCGGCATGATTGACCCGGTCCGCCCCGAGGTCGCCGACGCCATCCGCGAGGCCCACGATGCCGGTATCCGCACCGTCATGATCACGGGCGACCACATCGACACCGCCGTGGCCATCGCCAAGCAGCTGGGTATCGTCACCGATCGCAGCCATGCCATCACCGGTGCCGACCTCGATCGCATGAGCGACGAGGAGCTCGACGCGCACATCGAGGACTACGGCGTGTACGCCCGCGTCCAGCCCGAGCACAAGACCCGTATCGTCGAGGCTTGGAAGTCGCGCGACCAGATCGTGGCCATGACGGGCGACGGCGTCAACGACGCCCCGTCCATCAAGCGTGCCGACATCGGCGTTGGCATGGGCATCACTGGTACCGACGTTACCAAGAACGTCGCCGACATGGTGCTTGCCGACGACAACTTCGCCACCATCATCGGTGCCTGCGAAGAGGGTCGCCGCATCTACGACAACATCCGCAAGGTCATCCAGTTCCTGCTTTCGGCCAACCTTGCCGAGGTGTTCTCGGTGTTTATCGCCACGCTCATCGGCTTTACCATCTTCCAGCCGGTGCAGCTGCTGTGGGTGAACCTGGTCACCGACTGCTTCCCCGCGCTCGCGCTGGGCATGGAGGATGCCGAGGGCGACATCATGAAGCGCAAGCCGCGCAACGCCAAGGACGGCGTCTTTGCCGGCAATATGGGCCTGGACTGCGTGGTCCAGGGCTTGATCATTGCCGCGCTGGTGCTGGCGAGCTTCTTTGTAGGCGTGTACTTTGATATGGGCTACATCCACATCTCCGATATGATCGCCGGCGTCGCCGACGAGGAAGGCGTGATGATGGCCTTCATCACGCTCAACATGGTCGAGATCTTCCACTGCTTTAACATGCGCAGCCGCCGCACGTCGCTGTTTAAGATGAAGAAGCAGAACAAGTGGCTGTGGGCCTCTGCCGCGCTGGCGCTGGTGCTGACGGTGATCGTAACCGTGCAGCCGACGCTTGCCGAGATGTTCTTTGGCCCCGTGACGCTTGAGCTCAAGGGCGTTATCGCCGCGCTGGGCCTTGCCTTCCTGATCATTCCGCTGATGGAGATCTACAAGGCGATCATGCGCGCAGTCGAGAAGGAGTAACGTACCTGTCCGGGTCCGCCCCACGCCCTTTCTCCCTCACTGGTCCTCGCGCTTCGCGCTGCGGGATCGTTCGGGAGAAAGGGCTTCCGGGGCGGGCCCTGCGGTATCCTTGCTGGCTTTTCTCCCGCGCGGATGATAAAGGGCTGAGGGAAAGTGTGTGAGTCGGTCGAGCGTTTGCTCGACCGACTCTTTTTTGTGGGTAAAATACCTGCTCAGTTGTGATTTGTGGTGCTGGGAGGCGCTTGTGGGTAAAGCTAGGGCTAAGGCGAAGAAAAAGACGACGGGGGCGCGAGCCAAGCGTGATCGTCGTCGGAAGCTTGCGACCGAAGCCCCCGCGTCTGCCGAGGAGCTGCTGGCGAGCGTGCCGGGACTCGATGCGCTGCAGGATGTTCCGGCGTTTGGCGATCTGCCGGTCGCCGCGGCTCAGCAGGCAGCATTTGACGATTTTTGCGCCCAAGCCGAGGAGCCCGAGCAGATGCAACTGGGCGCCGTGGTGCGCTTAGATCGCGGGTTTCCGCTGGTGGCGACGGCCGACGATACCTTTCGTGCCGAGCATGCCGTGGGGTTTGCCAAGTCGCGCGGCGAGGACGAGGTACTGCTGCCGGCTGTGGGCGACCGTGTGGCGGTGCGTCGTGCACCCGGGCACGACATGGGCGTAATCGAATGCGTCCTGCCGCGACGCACGAGTTTTGAGCGTTGGCGTGGCCGCGCCCGCGGCGAGCGTCAGGTGCTTTGTTCCAACGTGGATAGCGTGCTGATCGTGCAGGCACTTGGCGCCGGCGAGGTGCTGCTCGACCGCGTGGCGCGCTCGCTGGTTTTGGCGCTCGACTGCGATGCCGAGCCGGTGGTGGTGCTTACCAAGGCCGACCGCTGCGGGGGCGCGGAACTCGAGCGCGATCTGGATCGCGTGCGCCGTCTGGTGGGCCCGGACGTGCGCGTGATCGTGACGTCCTCTGCCGAAGGCCGTGGTTTGGATGAGGTGCGCGCCTGTGTTCCGGCGGGAACGTGCGCCATGATCCTGGGTGAGTCGGGGGCCGGAAAGTCGACGCTGCTCAATGCGCTGCTGGGCCACGATGCGCTGGCTACCGGTGGTGTGCGCGAGCGCGACGACCAAGGCCGCCATACCACGGTCGCGCGCGTGATGGTGGCGCTGCCGGGCGACGCCGGCGTCATTGCCGACGCTCCGGGCCTGCGCAGTTTGCCACTCGTTGGTCACGAGCGGGGCCTGGCGCGTGCCTTCCCCGAGATCGTCGAGGCGTCGCGTGCGTGTCGGTTTGGCGACTGCACGCATACCCACGAACCGGGCTGCGCCGTTCGCGAGGCCGCCGATGCCGGGCAGATCGATGGCCTGCGCCTGGAAACGTTCCAAAACTTGGCGTCATCCATGCGCGTGAGTGCCCAAATGCTCGATCCCGATGTCCATCTGTAATTGAATTTATCTATGACAGCCGTCTTCCAACTGTGCGGGAGGCGGCTTTTTTACTGGCGATGCGCCCTTAAATGAGCGTTTTGCCGACGCGCTGACCAAAACCTTGCCGCGGGCTTGACGGGTTGGTCAGCTCTTGGCTGGTAATTGGTTTGACACTTAAAACCAAGATGGTGATCGCGCTGTTTTGTTGCTTGGCCGCTCGGACAATAGTGGTACGGGCATCCCATCCGCCCAGTGCTGTCTTGAGAGGAGCTGCCGTGAACAAGAGCAAGCGCATCGCCATCAGTCTGGCAGCGGGCGTGCTCGCCGCGGCACTCTGCATGGTTTACGGGTCATCGGTTCGTTCGCGGGCTGAGCAGGACCAGGCCGAAACCTTGGCCAAATACGGCGGCGATCGCGTCGAAGTTTGCGTTGCCGCACGTGATATCGATGTGGGTGAGACCCTCGACGAGACCAATGTCGTAACCCAAGAGTGGCTCGCGAGCCTGCTGCCGCGCGATGCGGCGACCGAGCTGCGCCAGGTGCGTGGCGACGTGACGACCTCGCGTATTCCCAAAAATGCCGTGGTCTGCGATGTCTACACCAAAGCCGAGAGCCATACGCTCGAGGTGCCCAAGGGCAAGGTTGCCGTTTCGGTGGCGGTCGATGCCGAGCATTCGGTGGGAGGAGCCGCAGGCGTGGGCAGCTACGTGGATGTGTACGTGCAAAAAGACGGCGTGACCGACCGGCTGTGCGGCGCGTATGTGATCGATACCAGCGACGAGGCCGGTGCCACGCGCGAAGGCAAGGTCGAGTGGGTGACGCTGGCGGCCGACCCCAAAGACGTCAAGGAATTGCTGGGAGCCTCGGGCAAGGGAACGGTCAGCTTGACGATTCCCGCCACGGCACGCGGCAAAAAGAGCGGAGGCGACGAGTGATGAAGGCGATCTGGCTTGCGTGCTGCGCGTGTGGCGATTACGGACTGCTGCAGCAGGAAGTCGAGGGCCGCGATGCGGGCGCGCAGGTGCTTCGCGTGGGCGACCTAGACGGATTGGTGTCTATGGCTCGGGCGTTTCCTTCGCGCCGTGGCGCTGCCATTATCGCGGCATCCCTGTTTGATACTAAAGATGTGCGAGAGACCGTCGCGCGCCTGACTGCCGAAGGACGCGTGAGCCGCGTCGTCGTGTTGATAGAGGAGCTCGATCCGTCGGATATCGAGGGACTGTTTCGCGCGGGGGCGACCGAGGTCATCGCTGCGCACAGCATATGCGGCAGCGGACATGTGGGCGAGGGAGCGGTTGATTCCGATTGGGGCGTGTCGCCTGAGCCCGATGTTTTTGTTGATAGGGAACCCGGGGCGCCTCGCGCTACAAGAGGCCCGCGTGTTGATGACTATGGGAAAGCGGAAGCCGAGCATGTTCGGCGCCCCCCGGGCCCCCTTGCATGTGGTGACGTCGGAGCGTCGGTGCCGTATGGCGAAGACCTCCTGGCCGTAGATATGGGATACGTGCACGGCGTGAGCCTGGCCGATGGACTCGATGAGGTCGAGGGCCTTGTCGCGGGTGATGGCCCGCACGTCGACGTGACAGCGGAATCCCCAGTTCCGCCCCTACCGTTTGAGCAGCCTGCCGTGCCGGCGTGGACGCAGCACTTGGGTGCGGCTGGCGAGACGGGGACGTTGCCGCCCACGTCGTCAGCCCCTGCACCGCTGGCAGACACTGCGTCGACGTCGCATCGAGCTCCGGTCATCTGCGCCGTCTCGGGATCGGGCGGCTGTGGCAAATCGACGATTGTCGCCACGATGGCGCATGCCGCTTCGTTGCTGGGTCTGCGAGCTGCCGTACTCGATTTGGACCTAATGTTTGGAAATCTCTACGACTTGCTGGGCGCCGATGCCCCGCATGACATGGCGACACTTATCGAGCCGTCGGTCACGGGCGCACTTGCGGAGCCAGACGTGGTCGCTGCATCGATGCGCGTTGCCCCAGGCGTTACGCTTTGGGGGCCTGTCGCAGCGCCCGAGCGCGCCGAGCTCATGGCGCGTCCGGTAGAGCTGCTGCTCGACATCTTGCGTCGTGAGTCCGACGTGGTCCTTATCGATACCTCGGTCTTTTGGGGCGATGCCGTGGCGGCTGCGGTGGCGGCGTGCGACCGTTGCCTTGTCGTGGGTGATGCGGCAGTTTCTTCTGCGACGTCTGCAGCGCGCGTCATTGAGCTGGCGAGCCGTGTGGGCGTGCCGCGCACGCGCATGAGCGCCGTATTCAACCGATTTGGCGCGCGTGGGGCGGACGAGGATGTCGCCATGCGCTTTGAGATTGCCTGTGCGTTGAGCTCCAAGATTCGTATCGCCGATGGCGGGCAGGATCTCGCCGCGCTCATGGCGTTTGGGCGCGCTGACGAGGCAGTGGGGCAGACCAGCGCTTTTGCGACCAGCGTGCGCGAGGCCACGCGTGAGATGCTCGTGGAACTGGGGTGCGCCGTAGGGCCTTGGAGCGATATGGTCGCCGACCGTGCAACGCGCACCGAACGCCCGCGCATCCGCCTTCCCTGGTCGCGTGAGGGTGATTGCCGATGAGCCTGCAAACGAGAATCAAAGCAGCCGGTGCGGCAGCGGCGACGGCACCTGTCGATGTGGGATGGCGCCGTGCGGTCAAGCGCCGCACCAAGCGGGCCGTGATGGACCGCGTGGGCTACGACGAGGTGGCACGCATCAGTGCCTACATCGATCCGGTTCTTGCCCGCTCGGAATTGCGTCCTGCGGTGGAGGCGGCACTCAACGTGGAAGAACCGACCGACCTGGCGACGCCCGAGCGTGAGACCATCATCAACGAGATCTTGGATGACGTGGTGGGCTTGGGCCCGCTGCAGCCGCTCATTGAGGACGACACCGTCACCGAGATTATGGTCAACGGTTGCCGCTCGGCTTTCTTTGAGCGCGGCGGGGTCTTATACCCCATCGAGCATGCGTTTGAGGATGACGAGCAGATTCGCGTGCTCATCGACCGCATCATCTCGCCGCTGGGCAGGCGTATCGACGAGCGCAGTCCCATCGTCAACGCCCGCCTCAAGACAGGTTATCGCGTCAACGCGGTGATTCCGCCCGTGGCGATCGATGGGCCGATCCTCACTATCCGCAAGTTCTCGGATCGCATCTGTTCGTTGGACGAGCTTGTGGGCCTGGGGTCGCTGCCGCTTTGGTATGCGCAACTGCTTTCGTGTGCGGTGTCGCTGCGCCAAGATTTGGCGGTTGCGGGCGGTACGGGGTCGGGCAAGACTACGCTGCTCAACGCGCTATCGTGCGAGATATCTACCGGCGAGCGCATCGTGACGATCGAGGATTCCGCCGAGCTCAAGTTCGCGCATCACCCGCATGTGGTTCGCCTGGAGGCGCGCGAGGCTTCAATTGAGGGTGAGGGTGCGGTGACAATCCGCGACCTGGTGACCAACGCCCTGCGTATGCGTCCCGACCGTATTGTGGTGGGTGAGGTACGCGGTGCGGAATGTTGCGACATGCTGCAGGCCATGAACACGGGCCACGATGGGTCGCTCACCACGCTTCATGCGGGCACCGAGCAAGAGACCGTGGTGCGTTTGACGCTGCTTGCGCGCTATGGCATCGATCTGCCGAGCGAGCTTATCGAGGAACAAATCGCTATGGCGCTTGACGGCATCGTGATGTCCGAGCGCCATGCGGACGGCCGGCGTTTTGTGTCCTCCTATTCGGGGGTGCGACGCGGCGCGTCGGGTGGCGTGGAACTCGAGCGCTACGTGACCTTCGATGCCGCCGAGCGCACCTGGACCCTCAACCGCGAGCCGCCGTTTATCGCAGAGGGCTTGCGCTCGGGAACGCTTACGCAGGAGGAGGTGGACGAATGGAGGTCGTTGTGCCCCTCGTCGTAGGGGGCCTTGCCGGGTTTTCGGTCGCGACGGTATGCGGAGTGGAGCCTCATGTGCCGAGGGTGCCGCCGGCGGAGCTGGTGCGCCATATGTTTGAATCGGTGGCCGAGAAGCTGCCGCGTGAGCTGGTGGAAAACGATCTGCTGAAAAAGATCGCCCGCTCCTGGGCATCGTTGGCTCCCGTGCGCCGCATCGGTCTTG
The DNA here is from genome assembly GCF_052066095.1 of Collinsella sp. HCP28S3_B9. Lineage (NCBI taxonomy): Bacteria > Bacillati > Actinomycetota > Coriobacteriia > Coriobacteriales > Coriobacteriaceae > Collinsella > Collinsella sp. HCP28S3_B9. Next base: position 17,680 of record NZ_JBQHST010000006.1, on the reverse strand, counting down.
TCGTTGAGGATGATGCTTCACGCTTAGCGTTCCTGTTGCTATCGAGTGGCGTCTGCTGCCTTGTGCTTGCCGTGGTGTCGCTATCGCCCATCGGCTTTGTTTTGGGGGCGGTTGCGCCCTTTGCCGCCGGCGCCGCATGCGACGTCTTTGACCACCGACGCGAGCAGCGCGATGTGGAGGAAGCCATGCCCGAGGCCTTTACGGCACTTTCCATGTCGCTTGCCTCGGGACATTCGCTGGCCCAGGGCATGCGGTTTGTGGGCGCTCACGCGCAAGAGCCGGTGCATACCGAGTTTCTGCGGGTGGCGGCGGCGATCGACTGCGGCATTTCGGCTGCCGATGCGCTCGACGACCTGCTTGTCCGCATCGACGCCCCCGGGCTTTCGCTTGTCACGTTGGCGCTCAAGGTGTCGCAGCGGACCGGTGCCCCGCTTGCCGATCTGCTGTCCGAGGCGTCGAGCATGGTGGGGGAGCGTATCGAGCTCAAGCGCCGCCTGGATGTCAAAACGTCGCAGGCGCGCATGTCGGCGCATATGGTCGCGGCGATGCCGGCGGGTATGTGCGCGGTGCTGGCCCTGCTTTCGGCAGATTTTCGTCGCGGTCTTGTGACGCCTGCCGGTGCGGGCGCTGTGGTGTTGGGTCTTGCTCTCAACGCCGTTGCCCTGGTGGTTATCCGGCGCATTATGCGGGTGGAGCTATGAGCGCCCCGGTTGCAGTTGCGGGTTGCCTGTGCGCCCTGAGTGTATTTATCGCGACGGGTTTGGATCGGGCGGATGCACGCAAGATCGCAGGGGCCTGCAAGCGCGAGGCGGTGCTAGTCGTTGCTGCGGCCCATTCGGTGATCGATGCCGCTATTGCGTGGGTGAGGGGCGCACTTGGCGTGGACAACTCAGCGCAGGTTTCGCTCGGTGAGGTGTCCGAGATGATTGATGTGGTGCGCCTGGGGCTTTCCGCCGGCCTTTCGTTCGATGCGGCGCTCGAGATCTTTTGCGCCAATCGTCGATCGGCGCTGACTGTTCGGCTTGAACGGGCATGCATGGCGTGGCAGGTGGGCGTGGGAGCGCGCGAGGACGAGTTGTTGGCGGCCGCGCAGGACCTGGACGTGCGGGCGCTCGAGACCTTTGCCATTACGGTGGGTCAAGCGCTCGCCCTGGGTGCCCCGCTTGCCGAGACCCTTGCTGCCCAAAGTCGCGAGATCCGCGCCGCCCATCGTGCCGCGGTTGAGCGCGAGATTGAACGAGCGCCCGTCAAGCTGCTGATTCCCACCGGCACGCTCATCTTGCCGGCACTGCTGTTATCCATATTGGGCCCGCTGCTGGGAGCAGGCGGGATGATGTAGGGAGGAATACATGAACAAAATGGCTGACGTTATGGGTAGGGTTTGGAGTCGGACGCTTTACCGTGCAATGCGTTCCTGTCAACGTGCCAAGGCGCTGGTGCAGGAGGAAAGCGCGCAGGGTACCACCGAGTACGCCATCTTGGTCGGCGTGCTCGTGGTAATCGCGATCATTGCCATCGTTGCATTTAAGGGCAACGTCGAAAAGCTATGGAACGCGATCAAAGACGGCATCAACAGCCTGTAGAAGGCGGGCATTCTGTTGGCGTGCTGCTGGTGCTCGCTTGCCTGATTGTGGCGATAGCGGCGACGCTCTGGGGGCTGAATGCCGTGCGACAGCAGCGTTCTGGGGCCTTCGCGGATGGGAGCTCGGGCGCGGCGGCGCCTCCCGATGACAAAGCGCGGGACACGGCCGACAGGGATGCCGCCGTCACGGCACAAACTTTTCTGCGCGCCCTCGACGAACGGGCGGATGCTGCGGCGGGTCCATCTGCGGACAACGCAGTCGCAGCCCGGCTGACATGGGCCGAGGAGCGACCGATGACCGAGGCTGCCGCGGACCTGTTGCGTGTCTATCGCGAGGTGCCCACAGCCCAGCTCGCTCTAAGCGGCTACCTCGACATCAAGGGCAACGTATGGGGCGCCATCGTGCGCGATGGGCGCGGCTGGGTCGACATGGTGACGGTTGCCGCGGATGCCGGCGACGCCTCGTGCCGCTTACGCGCGGTGCGCTTGGTTCCGCAAGCATCGGGGTCAAAGGAGGGATTGTGAAATGCTTGACGTTTTGCGCGAGGAGTCTGCCCAATCGACCGTTGAGTACGCCATCGTCACCATGGCGCTGCTTTCCATCGTGCTGGCGATTGCGGGGCTTTGGCGCGCCGGCACCGACGGACGCTTGGCGGCGTTGGCTGCACGGGCGGCGTCCCATGGCGTCGCCTCGACATCGGTTATCGACGCCGCCGCAGGCGCCAAAGACATCGCGCTCTATTGATATCGCGCGCGAGGATTGGGCGCAGTCCACGGTCGAGGCCGCTTTTTTGCTGCCGACGTTTTTGACGCTCATCCTGCTTGCGCTGCAGCCGGTGTGCCTGCTCTATACGCGTGCGGTCATGGAGTCTGCCGCCGCCGAGACGGCGCGGCTCATGACCACGACGACGGCGGAGGACGACGACCTCAAGGAGTTTGCCCGCCGCCGTCTCGCCGCGGTGCCCGATGTCTCGATCTTTCACGCCGGCGGACCGCTGTCGTGGGATATCGAGCTTGGCCGGGCGGGCGCAGGGGGCGTTTCGTCTGTATCTATCGCGGGTGATGTAAAGCCGCTACCCGTGATCGGCGCGTTCGCGCAGGCCATGGGCAATGTGGGGGGAGGAGGGAATGTCGAGTTGAAAGTCGACGTTTCGTACCGATCGCGTCCCGGATGGCTGGAGGGAGACTATGATTCGTGGATTGCCGCGTGGGATTAGGCGTCGCCTGCTGCGAATGATGCGAGGGCTCGTGTGCCGTTGCCGGTCGAATGCCCGCCGCAAGCGGGGCGGCTTCATGGGCCGCTCCGGTATCGACTTGTTTATCGAGGACGGTGCCTACACTACGCTTTCTTCGGCGGTCGTCATACTTGTGGTGCTTACGCTACTGTTTTCGTCGACGGCGGCGATATGGAGTATGTCGCGTGCCGGGGATACCCAGGTGGCGGCCGATAGCGGTGCTCTGGCGGGTGCCAACGTGATATCGTCCTACCATACAGCGGCCACGGTGGTGGATGCGAGCATTTTGAGCTTGGGCCTGGCGGGGTTTGCCACAATCGGCACCGGCTTGGTTGCCATGCTGGTGCCGGGTGGGAAAATAGCCGCAAGCGATATGGTCGATACCGGGATTGAGATTATTAAAACGCGCAATAGGTTTGCCAAAAGTGCGTCGGAGGGTTTGCAAAAAGTCGAAACGGCTCTGCCGTATCTGGTTGCCGCGCGAGCTACGCAGGCTGTTTCGGCGCAGGATACCGATAACGTGACCTATACCGGCACAGCGCTCGCCGTGCCCAGGACATCGGAGTCGGACTTTGTTGCGCTCGAGGGGTCAGAAATCTCGACCGATGCCATCGAGAGCACCTCAAAAGACCTTGACTATGCTGCCAAGGAACTGAAGAAAGCGTCCGAGAAAACGTCAAAGGCCAAGGAACGCGCCTGGCTTGCCGACTGCGGCGGATCGGACAGAGGCGCAGTCGGAAGCTGTTCGTGCATGTGGGAACGCGCGAGGAGCTTGGCAAAGCTATCGGGTGAACAAAACCGCCACTATACTTCGAGTATCGATTGGGAGCCGCAGATCGCCCTAAATCGTGCGAAGACCTATTACCGCCGGCGCCTGGCAAATGAAAGGCCGCTTGGTGGGGGTGTAGAGATGGAAGCGGAGTCTGTCGCGCGCAAAGCGTTTTACGCTTATGCAATCGAAGAACTCGATCACTCGTATATTAAAGATGATGGTGAAAAAATCTTATCCCAGATTCCATTCCTGCCACGCACTCCAGATGAGGTGAAGGGAACCCAGCTCTACACCGATGCCATGTGGCCTACGAGTGATATTGGCGGCAAGACATACCTGCACTATGGGACCGGATGCCCCAACTATAAGAATGGGTCGCCGGGCGGGTTGGCATCCGTCGTCGATTACGATGGCCACGATGTGTGCGAGGAGTGCCAATTTGACGTCGTTGACCTGGGTCGCGCCCTCATGCCTCCATCATTTATCGAAAACGGCTTCGAATACCACTTTGACAAGTTCAAAGACGCCCTGGAAGACTACGTCGAATGTCGCAACAAAGAGCTCGAGCTTATGCGTCAGACCGAGGACGAAGCCGATCGCGCGGGTAATGCGTTTGACCAGGCCATCAAGGCGCTTTCGGGCGAGCGGCCGCGTATCGCCCCGCCCGGCCGAAACGGCGTGGTCGCCTTTGCGGTCTCGGGCGATATGACCAGTCCCGGTAAGCTCAACTCTTCATTCAATAAGCCGGTTACGCTCGGCAGTCGCGGTGCAATCTCTGCCGCGGTCTTGGCTCCCGACAACGCGACGGCGCAAAACAACGTGCTCTCGCGGTTTTTCTCGACACTGGAAGAGCGCTCGGGCGGCGTTGCCGGCGTACTCGATGGCGTCATGGATGTTTGGGGACGCCTGCTTGTGGGATGCGGAGACATCCAAGGTTCGGCCGACGAACTTATGGACGAGATGATTAAAGACCTAGGAGGGGGCAGCGGCGCGTTGGGCTCCATTGCATCGTGGCTCGGCGATACCGTTTCGGCGTCCGTGGCGGCGCTGGGTTTGGAACCGTGCGACTTGCGCCTGCGAAAGCCGGTGCTGACCGATTCCGCTAACGTCATTAAGAGTCCGGGGTCTGACATTGCCGGTCTCTCTCAAGCGCAAGACAAACTGCGAAGTATTCCGTTGGGCGTGACCGATCCCAAGGCGCTTTGCGAGGCGTTGGAATATCAAGTCGAACGCACCATTAGCGGTACAGTGTTCACACTTGCGGAGATTCCGTTGCCCGGCGGTGGTTCCATCCCGCTTACCGTCGATGTCGCCACTCTGGTTGGCGCTCTGGGCGGTGGGTCGTAATGAGTATCCGCATGCGTCTGCGCGAGGAGCGCGCCCAGGCGACGGTCGAGATGGCAGTGGTCGCTCCCGTTTTGCTGGCGCTTGCGCTCATTGTGTACAACGTCATGGTCTTTGCCGGCGCCGTTGCGCGCTTCGATCGCGTGGTGCCCGATATCGTGCTGGCGCACGCTGTGGCGCCGGAAGGGGAGGGCGACAAGAGCTCTGCCGATGCCTCGGTGCGTGTCCAGTCCGAGATTCAGGCGGCTATGCAGGGCTATAATCTGCAGGTCGAGGTCTCGAGCGAGCAGAGCTCGGCGTCGTCTGACGGCGGCTTGCTCTCTCTGTCCGGGACGTTTAGGACCTATGCCTGCGTCATGTACTATGAGCCGTGGCCTAGATTGCTTAGCATTGCCGGCGTTTCTCTGGGGACGCCGGCGAAGCTGTCGCACGAGCGCGCGGTTACGGTCGATCCGTGGCGACCGGGGGTGGTCATGTGAGCGCCGTCTTGTCTTATATCGCCTACGCGCGTGCGCTCAATAGGCTCGGTTGGTCGCCGGCAGAGTTTATGGTGGCAGAATCGTTTGGCGCACGCTTGCGCGGCATGCTGGGCCGCGTGCCGATTACGGCTGACGGACTGCCGCTCGTCATGGCGTTTCCGTCCTGCTCTTCGGTCCACACCTGTTTTATGGCTTATCCCATCGACATTGCCTTTATTGATTGCAGCGGCAATATCCTTGCACGCTACGAAAATGTCCGCCCCTGGCGCATGTGCTCCTGTCCCGGTGCTTGGGCGGTGCTGGAACGCCCTTCAATCCTTGTATCGCCCGATGTCTTGCAACGAGTGCAGGCTTGAAGGCCCTGGGCGAAAAACTTCTTGCGGCCGGTTGATGTCTCTGACGTGCTGCTTTACAGAACCGAGGCGGTGTCCAAAAACTTTTTTCAAATTCTCGGTTGACCGGAGCGCGTCCTTGGTTATACTAATCAAGCCTTGAAACAAGGCACACCTCAAATGGCTGGGTAGCTCAGTTGGTAGAGCAGAGGACTGAAAATCCTCGTGTCAGGGGTTCGATTCCCTTCCCCGCCACCTTGAATTGACTAGGACCTCTGCAAAGAGGTCCTTTTCTTTTATGTAGCCCCCGCACGGAATCGAACCCCGCGAGGGCGCGGAGCTGAGGAAACGCGATAGCGTTTGCCAGCGTAGCTCGCAAGGCGCGCAAGCGCCGCAGCGGTCCGTCCGCGCAGCGCGCGGACGCGATTCCCTTCCCCGCCACCTTGAATTGACTAGGACCTCTGCAAAGAGGTCCTTTTCTTTTATGTGGACCCGCGGAAAACGCATCCCAGAATTTCAATCCTGAGCGGGATGCGCTTTCCGCTTTAGGGGCGCTTGGGAAAATGCGACCCGGAATGACGTGAAATTACGGGACATGCTTTCCGGTTGGGCCTGCTGGCGGAAAATGCATTCCATTATTGAGCAAAAAAACGGGATGCGCCTTCCGGCGCCTGCCTTCGGCGCGCGTGCGCATCTTGGCGTACCATCTCGGGTGTGCCCGCCCAGACATTACTCCTACTTTTGCGCCACTTTGCAGACCGTTCGATCGGCTGTCCGTGTGCGCGGGTATACTCAAAACGATACTTTTCCTATGCAATACGATGCGGGTTCGCCCTGCACGATTCGAAGGGGGCCGTGATGGAGAGGATACTCGGCGTTAATCTCTCTGGCTGGTTTATTCCCGAGCCTTGGGTGACCCCGTCGCTGTACGCGGCGACAGGTGCGTCCAATGCGGCGGAACTGCAAGAAGCCATGGGCACTGCTGCCTATAACGAGCGCATGCGTCGCCATTATGAGACATTCGTAAGCGAAGATGATTTTCGCCGTATGGCGCAGATTGGTCTCAATGCCGTGCGTTTGCCGGTGCCCTGGTATGCCTTTGGCTCGCAGGAGTCCGATGCGTCCTACATTTCGGTTATCGACTACATTGACCGTGCAATTGAGTGGGCTGCCAAGTACGACATTCGCGTGCTGCTCGATCTAGCGACTGTGCCCGGTGGCCAGGGCGATTCCAACGATTCGCCCACCACGCCGGAGGCTGTTGCCGAGTGGCATTCGTCCACCAACGGTCGTCACGTTGCGCTCGACGTGCTGGAGCGTTTGGCCGATCGCTACGGCGAGGCCGAGAGCCTGCTGGGCATTGAGCTGCTGGATACGCCGCAGATGAGTGTCCGCAAGAGTCTCTTTACCATGACGGATGGCATTCCGGCCCACTACCTGCGCAATTTCTATCGCGATGCTTACGAGCTCGTCCGTTCGTATATGCCCGAGGATAAGATCGTCGTCTTTTCGTCCTCAGGACATCCCGGCGAGTGGAAGCATTTTATGCGCGGCGCCAAGTACAAGAACGTCTACATGGACCTTCACCTGTACCATTACCGCGACGAGCATGCGCTCGACATCACGAGCCCCCGCGGGCTGACGACGGCGATTTCCCGCAACAAGCGCGAGCTTAAAGAAGCGATTTCGACAGGGTTCCCCGTGCTGGTGGGCGAATGGTCGGGCGCGGCGATCTTTGCCAACTCGTCGGTTACGCCCGAGGGCCGCAATGCCTACGAGCGCGTGTTTATCGCCAACCAGCTGGCTTCGTTTGCGCCGGCTGCCGGTTGGTTCTTCCAAACGTGGAAGACCGAGAAGCGCATTGCAGCATGGGACGCCCGCGCGGCGCTCGGTACGCTCGAGCGCGGCATGATTGAATAGGTTGATATGACGCAAAACAGCGCCCGTACGGGCAAACTCTATGTGGTCGGAACACCCATCGGCAACCTGGGCGACCTGTCTCCGCGCGTTGGCGAGGCGTTTGCCGCCGCCGATGCGATCTGCTGCGAGGACACGCGCGTGACCTCAAAGCTACTGATGCACCTGGGCATTTCCAAGCCGCTTGTCCGTTGTGACGAGAATGTGATCGCCAGCCGCGCCGCCGGCCTGGTTGACCGCCTGCTGGCGGGGGAGACCCTCGCTTTTGCCTCGGATGCCGGCATGCCGAGCGTGTCCGATCCCGGCCAGGCGCTGGTCGAGGCGGCGCGTGAGGCCGATGTGCCCGTCGAAGTTATTCCCGGGCCCTCTGCTTGCGTCACGGCGCTCGTTTCGTCCGGTATTCCCTGCGAGCATTTTTTCTTCGAGGGCTTTTTGGGCCGAAAGCACGGCGACCGCGTGCGCCGTTTGCAGCGCCTTGCCGTGGTGCCCGGCGCACTCATCTTCTACGAGTCTCCACATCGCATCGTGGCGACGCTCGAGGCCGTGGCAGAGGTCTTTCCCCAGCGTGAGGTTGCCGTCTGCCGCGAACTCACCAAGCTGCACGAGGAGGTCTTGCGCGGGCCCGCCGCCCAGCTTGCCGAGGGGCTGCGTGCTCGCGGCGAAGTAAAGGGCGAGATTGCGCTGGTCATCGCGCCACCGAGTGAAGACGAGGAGGCCGGCATTGTGCCGGTTGGCGCAGCAGCAGCGGATCCCGACGAGGCCCTGCGCGAGGATATCCGCGCCGCGCTCGAGGAGGGGGAGCCCGCCTCTGCGGTGGCCAAGCGTCTGTCTCAGAAGTATTCACGCCGCAAACGCGATGTCTATGCCATGGTGCTCAATATGCAATAGATGGAGGATATCCAGCCCTTGCGTTAGAATCATCCCCTGTATGCAACGTTTTTCTGGAGGACAAACCCCATGGATCAAAGCAAGCCTTCGTTCTTTATCACGACGCCCATCTACTACGTCAATGCCGATCCGCATCTGGGCACGGCTTATTCCACCATCATCGCCGACGTCCAGGCTCGCTATCGCCGCTCCGCTGGCTATAACGTCAAGTTCCTGACCGGCATGGACGAGCACGGCGAGAAGGTCGCCGAGGCCGCAGCCAAGCATGGCATGACGCCGCAGGAGTGGACCGACAGCCAGGCTCCGCACTTCAAGGAGCTTTGGAGCAAACTCGAGATCTCCAACGACGACTTCATCCGCACCACCGAGCCGCGCCAGCATCATGCGGTGCAGTATCTGTGGGAGCGCATGAAGGAGTCTGGCTACCTGTATAAGGGCAGCTACGACGGTTGGTACTGTGTGCCCGACGAGACTTACTTTACCGACACGCAGGTCCAGAAGGGTGACGAGGAATACGGCAGCGTCGGCCAGCACCTGTGCCCCGACTGTCATCGTCCGCTCGAGCGCGTGCAGGAGGAGTCCTACTTCTTCAAGCTTTCCGCTTTCCAGGACAAGCTGCTCAAGCTCTATGACGAGCATCCCGATTTCGTCGAGCCTGCATTCCGCATGAACGAGGTGCGTAGCTTTGTCGAGGGCGGTCTCAACGACCTTTCCGTGAGCCGTACGAGCTTTGACTGGGGCATCCAGGTTCCGTTCGATGAGGGCCATGTGACCTATGTGTGGTTCGACGCGCTGCTCAACTACATGACGGCTGTCGGCTACGGTGTCGATACCGATGAGGCCCGTGCCGAGCTGGCCTATCGCTGGCCTGCGCAGTTCCACATTGTGGGCAAGGACATCATTCGCTTCCACTGCGTCATTTGGCCCGCTATGCTCATGGCCATTGGCGAGGCTCTGCCCGAGCACGTCTTTGCCCACGGCTTCCTGACCGTGCGCAATGCCGAGACTGGCAAGGCCGAGAAGATGTCCAAGAGCCGTGGCAACGCCATTGCCCCGCAGGATGTTATCGACATGCTGGGCGTCGAGGGCTATCGCTACTACTTTATGACCGACGTGGTCCCCGGCACCGACGGTGCTATCAGCTTCGACCGCATGGAGCAGGTCTACAACGCCGACCTCGCTAACAGCTGGGGCAACCTCATCTCGCGTTCGCTCAACATGAGCGGCAAGTACTTTGACGGTTGCGCGCCCGCCAAGCCCGCATCGTTCGATGCGTTCGATAACCCGCTGGCAAAGATCGCCGATGGCCTGGCCGAGCGCTACATGGCCAAGATGGACGTGCTCGATTACGGTGGAGCCAAAGACGAGGTTATGGAGCTCATCCACGCCGCCAACCACTACATCGAGGACTCCGAGCCCTGGGCACTTGCCAAGGACGAGGCCAAGGCCGACGAGCTGGCGTTTGTGATCTACAACCTCCTCGAGGCCATCCGCATTGCCGCTCACCTGCTGATGCCGCTCATGCCCCAGACTTCTACCGAGGCCCTGCGCCGCCTGTCGTGCGAGGACGAGGCCGCGAGCGACGACCTCAAGGGCATTTGCGCTTGGGGTCTGCTTGCCGGTGGTCAGCCCGTCGAGAAGGGTGAGCCGCTGTTCCCGCGTCTGGGTTAAGACGCCGCGCGCCATATCGGCAATCTGCTGTTTAGGTGTAAGGGCATGGCCGCAACGGTCCATGCCCTTTTGTTTCAAGACGCCGCCACCATGTTAAGGAGGCAACTATGACAACTTCGCCTTTGGCAAACCCCACGGCAACAAGGGAGCTGCTGGAGGAGTTTGGCCTTGCGACCAAGCATCGCCTGGGCCAGAACTTCCTGATCGACAACCATGTGATCGAGCGTATTTGCGAGCTTTCCGAACTTGCGGGCGATGAGCGCGTGCTCGAGGTTGGTCCGGGCGTTGGAACGCTCACGCTTGCGCTGCTTCAGGAGGCGGCGTGCGTCACGTCGATTGAGGCCGATCCCGAGCTCGAGCCGGTGCTCGATGCCCATGCCGCCGACTATGCCAACTTCCGCTTTATCATGGGCGACGCGCTCAAGGTGTGCCCGGAGCAGATTGAGCAGGCCGCGGGCGGTGAGCCGACGGTATTTGTCGCGAACTTGCCCTATAACGTGGCAGCGACGATCATTCTGCAGTTCTTCCAGACGATGCCCGCGCTCAAGCGCGCCGTCGTCATGGTTCAAAAGGAGGTTGCCGATCGCATTGCCGCAACGCCGGGCAACAAGACCTACGGCGGCTATACGGCAAAGCTCGGCCTGTATGCGCAGGTGACGGGTCGCTTTGAGGTGCCGCCGCGCTGCTTTATGCCGGCGCCGCATGTGGATTCGGCCGTCGTGCGCATCGACCGTGTTGACGGCGTAGCGCCCGAGGGGCTTGATCGCGAGTTTGTGGCCCGCGTGATTGACGCTGCGTTTGCTCAGCGTCGCAAGACCATCCGCAATTCCATGAGCGCCAACGGCTTTGCCAAGGACGTGCTCGATGCCGCCTTTGAGGCTTGCGGCATCGCACCCACCACGCGCGCCGAGACGCTTGGCGTTGCCGATTTTGTCCGTCTGGCTCAGGAGCTAATCCATGATGCCTAATGACGAGCGCGTGACGTTTACCAAGAAAAAGAAAACGGTTGCTTGTCCCGTGCCCTTGGCGCCGCTTGCCGATACGCATGCGCACTTGCTCTCGTTTTGGGGCAAGGAAGTACCCGAGACGCTTGTGCGCGCCAAGGCTGTAGGCGTCGACCTGTTGGTGACGATCTTTGATCCCATTGCCGACAAACGCAGCGTGACGGACTATAGCGACTGGCTGGTGCGCGAGATTTTGCCGATGCGGGATATTCCGCAGATAAAGTATCTCGCCGGTGTGCACCCCTATGGTGCGCCGGACTATACCGATGACATTCATGCACAGGTCGTTGCTGCGCTTGATGATCCCTTATGCGTCGGTATCGGCGAGATCGGTCTGGACTACCACATGGATTACGACGACGACATCGCGCCGGCGCCCCACAGCGTGCAGATCGACTGTATGGCGCGCCAACTCGAGGTTGCCGTACGCCGCAATGTGCCGGTAGAGCTGCATCTGCGTCATGAGGACACGGACGAGGAGCGCTCCTCGCATGTGGATGCGTACAACGTGCTGCGCGAGGTGGGTGTGCCTCAGGCCGGTTGCGTGCTGCACTGCTTTGGCGAGGATCGCGCCACGATGGAGCGCTTTGTGGGTTTGGGCTGCTATATCGCCTATGGCGGCGCGGCCACCTTTAAGCGCAACAATGATGTGCGCGAGGCATTTGCGTCAACCCCGCTCGATCGAATTTTGTTCGAGACGGATTGCCCGTATATGGCTCCGGAGCCCATTCGCGGTCTTGAGTGCGAGCCTGCAATGATTTCCATCACGGCAAACGCGCTGGTCAACGACCGTGTCGATCGTACTGGAGAGAAAGCAGAGGCAATTGCGCAAGCTGCGTGGGACAATGCCCGCAAACTTTTTCAAAAATAGTTCTTGCGTTCACGGTGGCGCTCCGTTATTCTAATTCCTGCACGCGGGCGTGGCGGAATTGGCAGACGCGTACGGTTCAGGTCCGTATGGGGGCAACCCCATGAAGGTTCAAGTCCTTTCGCCCGCACCATTGATTGAAAGAGCTCCCAGCAATGGGAGCTTTTTTGTTATGGGCCCATCGCAGGGACTTGAACCTGCGAAGGAGCGAGCGTCAAGAAAACGCGGAGCGTTTTTAGCGAGCTGGCGAGTCCGCCGGCAGGCGGGCGAAGCCGGTGCGGATCCGCGCAGCGGATACGCGGACGTCCTTTCGCCCGCACCATTGATTGAAAGAGCTCCCAGCAATGGGAGCTTTTTTGTTATGGGCCTCCTGATGGTGTCACATGGCTGCTTTGTGCGGGTATCCTAGTGCCAACGTGTGCCCATCGGAGGAGAGACCATGCTGTTATCCGGTATTATCGCTGCCCTTACGAGCCTTCTACTTCCCATCATCATTTTGTTGCTACTGCTTCCCAACGCCTGCTATGTCGTTGAACAGCAGCATGCTGTGATCATCGAGCGCCTGGGCAAGTTTAACCGCATCGTCAACGCGGGTTTCCACATGAAGGTGCCCGTGATCGACCGCAAGGCCGCCACGGTGAGTCTGCGCACCATGAAAAATGGTTTTGGGATCGACGTTAAGACCCAGGACAACGTGACTATCGGCCTTGAGGTCTCTGCTCAGTACCACGTGAGCTATGACATGGGAGCCGGCCCGGCAGATTCGGGCATCTACAAGAGCTACTACATGCTGCAGGAGCCCGTCGACCAGATGCGCGACTTCATTACCGATGCCCTGCGCTCTTCCATCCCTGTCTATACCCTTGATGAGGTCTTTGCCAAGAAGGATGACATCGCCAAGGACGTCAACGCCACCGTATCCGAGCAGATGGCCGCCTACGGCTTTACCCTCGTGTCGACGCTCATCACCAAGATCGCGCTGCCGACCGAGGTCGAGAACTCTATGAATGACATCAACGCCGCCCAGCGTAAGCGCGCTGCTGCGCAGGAGCTCGCTGAGGCCGACCGCATCAAGCGCGTTACCGAGGCGACCGCCGAGGCCGAGGCAATGGAAAAGGCGGGCGAAGGCATCGCCAACCAGCGCAAGGCCATCGCGCTGGGTATCAAGGATTCGCTCGAGATTATCCAGGAGACGGGCGTCGGCAACGATGAGGCCAACCAGCTGTTCATGTTTACGCAATGGTCCGAGATGATGACGGAGTTCGCTCGCACGGGTAAAACATCGACGGTCGTGCTGCCGAGCGACTTTTCGCAGTCGGCCTCTATGTTCGAGCAGATGCTGACCGCCGGCAAAGTTCAAAACGATTCGAAGGAGTAGGCGCGCGTGAAGTGCACCGTTGTATGCGTCGGTAAGCTCAAAGAGCGTTTTTGGAAGGATGCCTGCGCCGAGTACACCAAGCGCCTGGGCGCCTATGCCAAGGTGGATATGCGCGAGGTGGCCGATATCGACCCGGCCAAGGCGGGCGGCGTGGATGCCGCGCGCGACAAGGAGGGAGCGGCGATTCTTGCAGCCCTGCCGCCCCGAGCGCATGTGATCCTGCTGGCCATTGAGGGCAAAGAGCGCTCGAGTGAGGAACTCTCGGCGCGGCTCGATGATCTTATGTTGCGAGGCAACAGCGACATCGCCTTTGTGATTGGCGGATCGGACGGTGTGAGCGATGATGTTCGCTCACGAGCTGACGAAATGCTCAGCTTTGGACGCATTACCTTGCCGCATAACTTGGCGCGCGTGGTGCTGCTGGAGCAGGTCTACCGCGCCTGCAAGATTAGCCGTGGCGAGCCGTATCACAAATAGGTCGGCAATACGAAACAATGCCGTGGGACAATAGCTCTCGATTTGAAGAACCTGTCTGAGAGGACTATGAGATATGAAGATTGGATTTGTCGGTTTTGGCAATATGGCGAGCGCTATGGCCGATGGCTGGATTGCCGCCGGTGTGGCTGCGAGCGACATGTGTGCCTGCGCGGGCCGCTACGATGCCCTGGTTGAGCGCTGTGAGGCGCGTGGGATGCTTGCCTGTCGTGATGCGGCGGAGGTTGTCGCTGTATCCGATATCGTGGTTGCTGCGGTCAAGCCGTACATGATCGAGAAGGTCTTCGCTCCGCTCAAGGATACTCTTGCCGATAAGGTCGTCCTTTCGGTCGCTTGGACTTGGGGCAGTGCCAAGTGGGAGCAGGTCCTGCCGGGTGTCGCGCACATCTCGACGGTCCCCAATACACCGGTTTCGGTGGGCGAGGGCGTCATCGCCTGCGAGAAGTCCTCTACGCTCAACGGCGAGCAGCGTGCCGTGGTGCTCGATCTGCTCGGAAAGCTTGGCACTGTCGTTGAGCTCGATACGAGCTTGCTGTTTGTGGGCGGTACCGTGGGCGGTTGCGCCCCGGCATTTGTTGCCATGGCGATTGAGGCCCTGGGCGACGCGGCCGTCAAGCACGGCATTCCGCGCGCCGACGCCTATCGCATTGTGAGCCAGATGGTTCTGGGTACGGCGAAACTGCAGCTTGCAACTGGGCAGCATCCTGCGGCGATGAAGGATGCCGTGTGCTCGCCCGGCGGCGCAACCATCAAGGGCGTCGTCGCGCTCGAGGACGCCGGCATGCGCAGTGCCCTGGTCAAGGCCATCGACGCCACCCTTCAGTAAACCTGCCATTTAGGGACAGGTTTATTTTGCCTGGTTTTTCCTGCGGTTTTAACTCTATAGCGAAAAGCGCCCCGCAACCGGGTAGAAACCGTTTGCGGGGCGCTTGCGTTTGCCCAGATAAAACCGACCAAAATAAACCTGTCCCTAAATGGCAGGTTAGTCCCAGAAGCTGTCTTGATCTTCTTCGGATTTGGGCCCGCGGTCGACGTAGAGCTTATGGGTGCGCTTCTCCATTACAAAGGCAAGAATCGCAAACAGCAGGATGCCGCCGGCGAAAAGGATGGCAAAACCGGTGCGGGTGCCAAACAAAAAGGAAAAAACTGCGTCCATTGGGTGCCTTCTTGCGTAGTTGAGTTGGGTCGTAAACGCTCATAAGTATATACTTGCCCATACATGTACAAGGTTGCAACCTAAATGGAATGTATATCACCGGAGGATCTAATGCTTGATATCAAGTTTGTTCGCGAGAACCCCGATGCCATCGATACCGCCATGGCTAACCGCCAGACGTCTTGGGATCGCGAGAAGTTCTTTGAGCTCGACGATGAGCGTCGTGCCGTCATCACCGAGGTCGAGGAGCTCCAGGCCACGCGTAATGCCGAGTCAAAGAAGATCGGCGCCCTGATGAAGGAGGGCAAGAAGGACGAGGCCGAGGCCGCCAAGGAGGCCGTGCGCGCCGTCAACGAGAAGATCGACGGTCTGGCCGAGCGCCGCACCGCTCTCGAGCAGGAGCAGTACGACTTTATGGCTCACCTGCCCAACATTCCCTGCGAGGCCACCCCGTACGGCAAGGACGAGGACGAGAACATCGAGCGCCGTCGTTGGGGCACCCCACGCGTGTTCGACTTCGACTTTAAACCGCACTGGGATCTGGGCACCGACCTCGACATCCTCGACTTCGAGCGCGGCAACAAGCTCTCCGGTAGCCGCTTCACCGTTCTCGGTGGCGCCGGCGCCCGTCTGGAGCGCGCCCTCATCAACTTCTTTCTCGATACGCACACCAGCCGTGGTTTTAAGGAGTGGTGGCCGCCCATCGTCGTCAAGCGTCAGACCATGTTTGGCACGGGCCAGCTGCCCAAGTTCGAGGACGACGCCTATCATGTCTCGGGCGATAACTTCCTGATCCCTACCGCCGAGGTCGTGCTTACCAACCTGCACGCCGGCGAGGTTCTCGATGCCGACACCCTGCCGCGCCGCTACACCGCCTTCACCCCCTGCTTCCGCGAGGAGGCCGGCTCTGCTGGTCGCGACACCCGCGGCATCATCCGCCAGCACGAGTTCGACAAGGTCGAGATGGTCAAGTTTGCCAAGCCGGAGGAGTCCGACGAGGAGCTCGAGAGCATGACCGCCGAGGCCGAGTTCCTGCTTCAGCAGCTGGGTCTTCCGTATCGCGTGATTAGCCTGTGCACCGGCGACCTGGGCTTCTCTGCCCGTCAGACCTACGACATCGAGGTCTGGCTGCCGAGCTACAACGCCTACAAGGAGATTAGCTCCTGCTCCAACTGCGGCGACTTCCAGGCTCGCCGCGCCAACATCAAGTATCGCGATCCCGAGAACTTCAAGGGCTCGCGCTACCTGCACACCCTTAACGGTTCCGGTCTGCCGGCTGGCCGCACTATGGCCGCCATTCTGGAGAACTACCAGAACGCCGACGGTACCATTACGATCCCCGAGGTTCTGCGTCCTTACATGGGCGGCCTCGAGAAGATCGAGCCGGTCGCGTAGGTTTGCTGCATAAGCGATTTGCGGGGGCGCCCCTATCCGGGGCGCCTTTTTTGTGCGCGGAGCCTTACCATGTCGCGCGGACAGCTCAATACAAAATACACGAACAAACGTTCTGTATACGCTCGTCTACCTGCTATGCTTTTACTAGATACGAGCAAGAGAAGGGGGATGTGATGGACCTGTTTGATGAGCGGGTAGTTTTGTTTGAGAGCGATGAAGGTGGGGAGCACCTGCTAGTTACGTGTGAGCCATCGGGTATGGGTGGCTTGGTGGTGAGGCAAACGAGCGAGGGTCCGTTGACCCAATGGTGCTTTGAGGAGTCGCCACATGTAGTTGAGACCTTTGTGACGCACGAAGGGCTTGCAACACTCGAACGGTTCTATGGAGTCGGGACTTCTAACCAGGTGGCACGCATGCTGAGTATCTCGTTTGCCGAGTATGATTGCGCCCAGCGGGTGCGCTCGCTATTGAGGGATCTCGGTGTTGGGTTCGATGTGGTTGAAAAGCCGATCGATCGTATGGGAAACGGTGATACATGCGGAGCTGCATGAGGAAAATGGTCTAGAAAAAATCAAGATTGTGCTTGACTCCAATTAACTAAAATGGTTTCATATGTCTTGCGCTGCGGCGTTACCTCAGCTGGATAGAGGGTCTGACTACGAATCAGAACGTCATAGGTTCGAATCCTATACGCCGCACCAATCGAACTTGAAGCCTCCGGCAACGGGGGCTTTTCTTTTTTGGAAGCCATGCATGGATTCGAACCTCGGTCGAGGCGCGAGCGTAAAGAAAACGCGAAGCGTTTTTAGCGAGCGGGCGAGCGCGCCGGCAGGCGGGCGAAGCCGGTGCGGATCCGCGAAGCGGATGCGCGGAATCCTATACGCCGCACCAATCGAACTTGAAGCCTCCGGCAACGGGGGCTTTTCTTTTTTGGAAGCCATGCATGGATTCGAACCTCGGTCGAGGCGCGAGCAGCATAATCGCCACATCATAAAATTTTTTCAAATTGTCGCTTGACCCGTCGGGGCCTCGCGTGCATAATAGTCCGTGCGTTGCGGCGTTACCTCAGCTGGATAGAGGGTCTGACTACGAATCAGAACGTCATAGGTTCGAATCCTATACGCCGCACCAATCGAACTTGAAGCCTCCGGCAACGGGGGCTTT
>NZ_JBQHST010000005.1:0-78542 GCF_052066095.1 Collinsella sp. HCP28S3_B9 | reverse complement strand
GAGAGGGCGGGATGCCGTTCGAGATGAGGGTCAAGACGCCGGCGCCCGACGAGGAGACGGCGAGTTAGCCGGCAGGTCGGCATGTCAATCCTGGTCTAACAGAGCCTTAAAAAATCATTCTGAAAGCAGAGCTTTGTCGCTGAGTAGTCAATTTGGGACGGGGCTATTTTAGCTGCCCCGTCCGTCAATCAACCTAACCGTCGTGCCACCAGCCGGGGTAGCTAAAATAGCCCCGTCCCAAATTGACTACTCGCCAACCGCATACATGACAGAATAATTTTTTAATCCCCGTCCCAGAAAAATCATCCCGCGTGGGCTTGCGGCTCACGCGGGATGTCATCGTTCTATGTGGCTGCGGACTACTTTTGCTTGTCCTGCTCAAGTAATTCGGACGGGGTGCGGCCAAGCTTGCCGCCACGGAAAATCTCGCGGCCGTGCAGGCGATGCTCCAGGTCACGTTCGGCCTTTTCCTCGTCAATCTTAGTCTGGCTCACCGCCGGGTCCTCGATGAGCGACGATACCGAGTTCACCTGTTTCTGAATGCGCTCGGCAATGGTGTCATCCATGCTCACGATACGCATCTTCCAGTCGATATTGGTGGCGTTGGAAGAGCTCTTGGTCCAGACGAACGTCAGGATGGCGCTCTGATGGCCCTGGGCGGGAAACATGCCAAAGAAGGAATCATGCTGAATCCTGCTGTCCTCGTCGATATAGGCGTGGACGTTATACACCACACGGTCAATCTTGTCGTTGAGCAGGGCGTTGGTTGCGAGCGCCGCCGCCTGAATCTGACCGTTGGACAGCAACTCGAGCTCATTGGCAGAAGACGTGTCCAGCACCGTCACCTCAACCGTGCCCGTACCCTCGTCGGCCTCGTCGACGGTAAAATCGAGCGGGAACTGCGTAAAGCCGTTGCCCCATTCAAGTCCACCTTTGAGCGCGGTCGAAACGGTATCCACCGAAACGCTCTCGGAGAGGTTCGCGGTGTTCAGGCGTCGCATCACGCCGTAGCCGATCTGCATGCCCACAATCAGCACCAGGATGCCGATAACAACGACCATGGCAGTCTTCGTAATGGTATGGCTCACCTGCGAACCCGAAGGATCGTCCTCGGACAGCGGGTCGATATGTTTTGCCTGGCTCGCGCGATCCTCGCTGCGCAGCCGCGCCAGTGTCGCCTTGTCACCGCGTTTGACGGCAGACTCTTTCTCGCGCATGCGCTCGGTACGCTTTTTGGCGAGTGTAGGATCCAAGACGCCGGATGCATCGATTTCGGAGAATAACTCCGTCACTTCTTCCGGAGTCAGATGGTTCTTATCAGCCATAACCTTCCTGTCATATCAATCAGTCGAGCTCGTGCGCACGCGCACCTTCGAACTGCATTCGATAGTAACGGGCATAAGTGCCGCCACGGGCGAGAAGCTCCTCGTGCGTGCCACGTTCCACAACGCGACCATGCTCAACGGTCGCAATCTCGTCGGCATGCTTAATGGTCGAGAGACGGTGAGCGATGATGATCGTGGTGCGGCCGCGCGCCAAGCGCTCGAGCGACTCCTGCACCGCCTCCTCGCTCTCGTTATCCAGAGCACTGGTCGCCTCATCCAAAATAAGGATCTTGGGATTTTTGAGAAACACGCGCGCGATGGCGACGCGCTGCTTTTGACCACCAGAAAGACGGCTGCCGCGCTCGCCCACCACGGTGTCGTAGCCCTGCGGAAGCGACTCGATAAAGGTATCGATATTGGCACGGCGGGCCGCCTCGGCGATCTCTTCTGCCGTGGCGTCCGGCTTGCCATAGGCGATGTTCTCGCCAATCGTTCCGTCGAACAGATAGACATCTTGCTGCACCAAGCCGATGGATTGGCGCAGGCTACGCTGCGTCACGTCGCGCACATCCTGGCCGTCAATGCTAATGGAGCCGGCGGCAACGTCGTAAAAGCGCGGCAACAGCGAACAAGTCGTTGATTTGCCGCCGCCCGAGGGACCAACCAAAGCGATGGTTTGACCGGGCTTAATGGACAGATCCATATGGTCGATAACGGGGCGCGTCCCGTCGCCCGCGCCCAGCTCGACATCCTCGTAGCTAAAGCACACGTCGCGATACTCAACAGCGCCGGCCGTCACCTGCAGATCCGCAGCACCCGGCTTATCCTGAATATCGGGGACAGTCGAGAGCACCTCGTCCATGCGCTTAAAGCCGGCGATGGCTTTCTGATACGTCTCGGCCGAATTGACGAGCGTCTCAAGCGGCGTGCAGAACAGCGAAATGTAGAGCGCGAAGGTTGCCATATCGACCGCCTGAAGCTGGCCTTGGGCAACGAGCCAACCGCCCAGCAGCACCACGATCACATAGAGCACGCCCGAGAGCAGACCATACGTCGCGGTGTAGACGCCCATGGCGTGATACATGTTTTCCTTGGACGAAAGGTAGCGATCGTTAGAGGCACGGAACTTAGAGCGTTCGGTCTGCTCATTGGCAAAACTTTTGACCACACGCATGCCCGCCAGCGAATCCTGCAGCTGCGCATTGATGCCGCTGATCTTTTTGCGGTTATCGCTAAAGACCTCGCGCATGCGCATATTCTGCCAAAACATAATGACCGCGAACACCGCCGTCACCACGGCCATGGCGAGCGCGAGCACCGGCGCAATGGTAAACAGAATCACAAACGAGCCAATGATCTCGATACCGCAAATAATGATCCATTCGGGCACGTGGTGCGCCGCCTCGCAGATATCGAACAGGTCGTTGACCACACGGCTCATCATGTCACCCGAGCTGTTGCGATCAAAGTACGCAAAGCTAAAACGCTCGTACTGATCGAACAAGTCCTCGCGCATCTTGGACTCCATGCGCGCGCCCATCACGTGGCCCCAATAGCTCACAAAGTAGCGGCAGGCGCAGCGGGTGGCATACATCAGCACCAGTCCCACCGCGATCATACCGAGCGCCTGCATAATGGCAGTCTGGCCCTGGGTAAACAGCCCGCCGCACAGATTGCGCAGGATAATGGGAAACGCCAGGTCAATGGCGGCGAGCACCAGGGCGCAAATGGTATCGGCAACAAAAAGCCCCATCTGGGGCTTGTAGTAAGACAGAAAACGCTTCAGCATGTGATCCTCAAAGAAATATCAGCAACGTAAGACCCTGGGACAAAGCAATCAGTAGTACTTGTCCCAGGGCTATCCCCACTCGTTACAGCTCAGAACCACCAAGGCGGTGCGCGATGCTGTCGCAGGCAAGCGCGCCCACGACGGTCTTGGCATCCTCGATCTTGCCGTCGAGCACGGCATCGATCAGCTCGTGCAGCGGCACCAGGTCAACGTTGACAAACTCGTCATCGTCGGGGTTGGGCGCATCGAACTCGAGCTTGGTGGCCAGGTAGATGTGAATAATCTCGTCGCAAAAACCGCAGGTCGTGACAATAGACGTTAAAAAGCGAATGCGCCCGGCCTTAAAGCCCGTCTCCTCATGCAGCTCGCGCCTGGCACAATCGAGCGGGTCCTCGCCTGGGTCGAGCTTGCCGGCGGGAATCTCAACCGTCACGCGGTCGATGGCGGTGCGGTACTGACGCACCAGTACGATCTTGCCGCTCTCGGTCAGCGCCACAACGGCCGCAGCACCCGGATGGCGAACGATATCGCGGGCGCTGCGGTGACCGTTGGGCAGCTCAACCTCAAGACGGTGGACGTCGAGGATCTTGCCCTTCCAGGTGCACTCCTCCGAAAGAATCTTCTCGTGCAGCTCGGCATCGTGCGGGTCGTCGTCGCCCAGCACCAGCGCCGGCTCGTCAGCGACCTCGCCACCAGGCTCGCCCTCGGCGTGCCCATACATGCGGCTGTCCTCTTCGACGATTTGCGCATCCACGAGCTCTTCGTTCTTCTCGTCCATCCGTCTCATTCCTCTCGGATTTTAGGCATCCCAGGCGTCGCGGCCGCGCAGCGCGCGCAGGCCAATGTCGTGACGCAGGGTCTTGCCCTCAAAATCGATCTTCTCGCAAGCCTCGTAGGCAAGGTTGCGAGCGTTCTCGAACGTGTCGCCCAGCGCGGTAACGGCGAGCACGCGGCCGCCGTTGGTCACGAGCTGGCCGTCCACCACGGCGGTGCCGGCGTGATACACGGTCACGTTCTCCATGGCCTCGGCATCCTCGATACCGGTGATGACCTTGCCCTTCTCGTAGCTGCCGGGATAGCCCGCGCTCGTCAGGACAACGGCCACCGCCCACTCGTCACGCCAATCGAGCTCAATCTGGTCGAGCTCGCAGTTGGCGCAGGCAAGCATGACCTCGACCAGGTCGTTCTTAAGGCGCGGCAGCACGACCTGCGTCTCGGGGTCGCCAAAGCGGGCGTTAAACTCCAGCACCTTGGGGCCGGCGGGGGTAAGCATAAAGCCGCCGTACAGGCAGCCACGGTAATCGATGCCCTCGGCAGCGAGCTCGGCCACGGTCTGCTCCATGACCTTCACCATGGTGGCGTGCTCCTCGTCGGTCACGATAGGCACCGGGCTGTAGACGCCCATGCCGCCCGTGTTGGGACCAAGGTCGCCCTCAAGCGCGCGCTTGTGGTCCTGCGAGGTGGCCATGGGGCGCACGGTCTTGCCGTCGGTAAAGGCCAGCAGCGAGCACTCGGGGCCAACGAGCATCTCCTCGATAACCACGGTGTTGCCGGCGTCGCCAAAGGTGCCGCCAAAGCACTCGCGCACGGCCTCTTCGGCCTGCGAAAGCTCGGTTGCCACAATAACGCCCTTGCCCGCGGCAAGACCGTCGGCCTTCACGACCAGCGGAGCGCCCTGCTCGCGCACATAGGCGAGAGCCGAAGCCTCGTCGGTAAACGAGCCGTAGGCGGCCGTCGGAATGCCCGCGCGCTCCATGAGCTGCTTGGAAAACAGCTTAGAGCCCTCCATCTGGGCGCCCTCGGCACCCGGGCCAAAGCAGGGAATACCCGCCGCGCGCACGGCGTCGGCCACGCCCGCCACGAGCGGAGCCTCGGGGCCAATCACCACGAGTCCGCATCCGTGGCTCTGTGCAAACGCCGCCACGGCAGCAGGATCGCAATCGTCGAGAACCACGTTCTCGCCGCAGCTCGCGGTGCCGCCGTTGCCCGGGGCGATGTAGAGCTTGCCGGCGCGCGGTGATGCCGCGAGCTTGGCTGCCAAAGCATGCTCGCGGCCGCCGCTGCCCAACAACAGGATGTCGATGGTTTGAGTGTCCGCCTTCAAGGGTGCCTCCTCTATGGATTAACGGCCCGTCAACCATGCGGGCCCATTACAAGCAAATATACCCCTCGGCCGCCCGTCCGGGCTGCGAAGGGGTATATCGCAATAACCAAATAACGCCGATTACTTCCAGAATCGGTTGATGATCTGCTCGCGGCCGGCGCCAACACCGACAAACGTCACGCGCGTGTGCGCCAGATCCTCGACAAATGCCACGTAGTCCTGAGCCTCCTGCGGCAGCTCCTCAAAGCTGCGGCAGCCGGTAATATCGCACTTCCAGCCGGGAAGCTCCTCGTAGATGGGCTTGGCATGCTCAAAGCGCACCTGGTGCTCGGGCACGCTGGTGTAGCGCTCGCCGTCGACGTCATAGGCCACGCACACCTTAATGGTGTCGAAGACCGAAAGCACGTCGAGCTTGGTCAGGGCGATGTCGGTAAGACCGTTGACGCGCGAGGCGTAGTTGGCGATGGGACCGTCAAACCAGCCGCAGCGACGACGGCGACCGGTGGTCACGCCGTACTCATAGCCCTCCTCGGTCAGCGTATGGCCGGCCTCGGACTCGTAGGAAAGCTCAGTGGGCATGGGGCCTGCACCGACGCGGGTGATGTAGGCCTTCATGACGCCCAGCACGCGGTCGACGTTTTTCATGCCAACACCAGAACCGGTGATCGCGCCGCCGGCGGTGCAGTTAGAAGATGTGACAAACGGATAGGTGCCATGGTCGATATCGAGCAATGTTGCCTGGGCGCCCTCAAAGAGCAGGGTCTTGCCCTCATCGATCATGTTGTTGAGCAGCAGGCTCGTCTCGGTGATGTACGGGCGCAGGCGCTCGGCCATGGGCAGGTACTCTTCACAGATCTGGTCCACGGTGTAGGTGGGCAGGCCGTAAAGCAGCTCGAGCTCGGGATTCACGCGGGCAAGAGCGGTTTCCAGCTTGTCGCGGAAGAGCTCCTCGTCCAGCATGTCCTGCATACGAAGGCCAATACGGGCCATCTTGTCCTGATAGCACGGGCCAATGCCGCGCTTGGTGGTACCGATACTCTTCTTGCCGAGCTTCTGCTCAAAGGCACCGTCCAGGTCGATGTGATACGGCATGATCACGTGTGCGTTGCCGCTGATCTTGAGGTTCTTGGTGGTGATGCCATCGGCCTCGAACATGTCGATCTCCTCAAGGACAACCTTGGGGTTGACGACGCAGCCGTTGCCAATCACCGACACGTGGTCGGCGTACATGATGCCGGAGGGCACCTGGTGCAGGCCGTACTTCTTGCCGTTGACGACGATGGTGTGCCCGGCGTTGTTGCCGCCCGAATAGCGCACGACGGCATCGAAGTCGCCAGCGATCAGGTCGCAGATCTTACCCTTGCCCTCATCGCCCCACTGGGCACCGACCAAAACGGTTGACGGCATGTTTACTCCTTACATACATGGACTGTCTGCGCGCCACACGGCAGGCAGAAGCACAAAACATTCCCAGTATACCCGTGCAACGGGCGCCTGTCCTACTCCTCGGTATGCACCCCATCAAGCTCATAGAACTTGGTAGACGCCGGCAGGAACATCAGGTCGACGTCGCCGATCGGGCCCGAACGGTTCTTGGCCACGACAATACGCGTGACGCCCTCGTCGGGTCGGTCGTCGCGCGAGGCCTCAGCCTCGTCGGCGGAACGGTCCAGGAACATGACGATATCGGCGTCCTGCTCGATGGAGCCCGATTCGCGCAGGTCGGAAAGCTGCGGGCGCTTGCCGGTACGGGATTCGACCTGACGCGACAGCTGAGACAGCGCGATCAGTGGGATCTTGAGTTCCTTGGCCATAATCTTTAAGCCACGCGACATCTCGGAGACCTCGACGGTGCGGCTCTCGGAACGGCGTCCCGGCGGAGGACTCACCAGCTGCAGGTAGTCCAAGATAATGATGGCCTTCTCCTTGTTGTGGAGCATGCGGCGGCTCTTGGCGCGAATCTCGGTCACCGTGGTGCCGGGCGTATCGTCAATCAGAATATCGAGCTTGGACAAGGTCTGCGTGGCCTCGTTGATATTGGCCCACTGCTCGGGGCTAATGCGGCCCGTACGGAAGTCGCTGATCGAAATCATGGCGTAGGCGCAAATCAGGCGCTGGGCAATTTCCTTGCCCGACATCTCCAGCGAAAAGAAGCCGACGGTATAGCCCGCAGCGGCGGCATTCAGCGCCAGGTTCAGAGCGAACGACGTCTTACCCACGGCAGGGCGGGCGCCGATAATGATGAGCTGGCCCTCGCGGAAACCCATAAGCATGCGGTCGAGCGACGGGAAGCCGGTGGGCACGCCAGCGGCCTGTCCACCGGCCTTACATACTTCCTCGGCCTCGTTATAGGCCTCGACCATAAACTCGGTCAGTGTCTTATAGCTCGACTTGACCTCGCGCGCCGTGACCTTAAGCAGCTTGCTCTCGGCCAGCTCCACGACCTCTTTGGTGTCGGTAGGGGCGTTATAGGCCAGCGCGTTGATCTCGTTGGTGGCACCGATCAGCTCGCGCAGCATCGAGTCGCGACGGACGATGGCGGCATGGTGCTGCCAGTTCACGAGCGACAGGGTCTGACCCATCAGCTCCAAAATGTAGGCCTCGCCGCCCACGGCATCAAGCTTGTTGATGCTGCGCAGGTAATCGATCAGCGAGATAGAGTCGATGGGAATGCGGCTGTTGTACATATCGACCATCGCGGTGTAGATGGTCTTATGAATGGGCCGGTAGAAGTCATCGGGCTGCAGCTCGACCTGGGCCTCCTCGACCACCTCGGGCGACAGCAGCATGGCGGCCAGTACATTGGCCTCTGCATCTTGGTTTTGAGGGAGACCCAACTTAGAGCCACGGTCCTCGACCGTCAGCCCCGTCTCCCTTTCGTCATATGCCATGAGCATCCTCATTCATATCGCTTGCGAGCATCCATAGTATCAGCCACAGCCTCAAAACGGGCCGCGCCCCGGCAATCATCACCGAACCAAACGGATGAACGGTCCCATACACGCGTTGTGTTAGACCACTTTGGATAAGTGTCCTGCACGCAGTACACGCGACGGGGCCCCGGTTGCGACAATTCCATCATCAGGAGAGATGGAGGTTGCAATGGAAGACGTGCTCACCCAGCTGACGAGGCAGCTCCTCCCGCAGATGACGGCTGCCGAGAAGAGCAGGGCCCTGAGATCGCTCAAGGCGCTGATAGACGCGGAGCTTTTCGACCTCGCGGCAAGCGAGGGGGCGGAAGACGATCCCGACAGAGCCTGCCCCTGGTGCGGCTCCCCGCATTACGTGAAGAGGGGGCGAGACGGGCGCGGCCGTCAGCGGTTCCTCTGCCGAGGGTGCGCCAGGACCTTCACCGACGCCACCATGCGCATCTTCTCCACCACCAAGCTCGACAGGTCGGCCTGGATGAGGTTCGCGGAGTGCCACGTGGACATGCTCCCGCTGCGCGAGTCGGCGGAAAAGTGCGGCGTGTGCCTCAAGACGGCGTTCTTCATGCGCCACAGGCTGCTCGAGGCCATGGCCAAGCGCATGCCCGCCTTCCGCGTGGAGGCCGGCGGCGGGGCCGAGCTCGACGAGTGCTTCTTCAGGGAGAGCTTTAAGGGAAACCGCTCCAGGTCGGAGTCCGGCGTGCCCAGGAAGTCCCGCACAAGGTCGCAGGGAACCGACGGGCACGAGAAGATATGCGTGCTCACCGGCATCAACGACGCCGGCGACATCTTCTACGAGATCGCGGGGAGGGGCGGCCTCGACGAGGCGGCGGCCAGGGAGCTGCTCGCCGACAAGCTCGCGGTCGGCGCGATAATCTCGACGGACCGTGCGCACGTATACCGCCGCGTCCTGCCCGCCCTCGGCGTCGGCGCGCACATCGCCAGCAAGAGGGAGGAGCACGCCATCAACAGGGTGAACAGCCTCCACTCCCAGATGAGGCACTTCATCGGCAGGTTCCGGGGCGTCTCCACGAGACGCCTCGAGAACTACCTCGCCTGGTTCAAGCGGACATGGTGCTTCAAGGTCCACAGGAGCGCGGACGAGCTCACCGAGCTCATAGTGAGGCAGGCGGCCCGCGGCACGTACGAGAAGACCTGGCGCCAGTACAAGGCGACCCCCTATCCGTTCTACGAGTACTGGATCAAGCAGGCGAAATGGGACTCGCGTGCGCGGAGGGCCATATACGGCGTGGCGTGATGTCCAGGGCGGTCTGGCGCAGCGCATCTGCGGCAAGCGCTGAAGTCGTGCCCCGATGCAAATAGCAACAGCTAGCGATATTCTTCGGGAACGTCGAAACCGTACTCACGGCATAGGAGCATGACATCGTGGACGTCGTGCTCGTCATGCTGATAGCCCAAGTGAAACAACAGCTGGCTTTCGGGGTCGATGCACGACACCTCCACCTCGCCGATGCGCCCCCTCCCCGAAAAGACCTCCCCGGGAAAACGATCTCCCTGATACAGAATATCGCCATTCTCGGCGAAATCGAAGCAATGCAGGTCGACGATGCGCCCCGCCTCGTCTTGCCACACCGTGTGATCTTCGGTGGTGAAAGATGCAGCCACCTCGGAAAACCCCTCATCAGCAATTAGATCCACGAACCTTTGGTAATCCCCGCGCTGAACGAACAGGTCGATGTCGTTATGGGCCCTGGTCTCACGCCCGACAAGCGCATCGACGCCCCAGCCGCCATCAAGATATACGTCGATGCCCGCACCTGCGGAAAGGCCGATTATCCAACACGCATCATCCTTGGTGACCATAGGAGCTCCTTCGCTTTCGCCTGCTATCTAAGCAAGAAAGATTATAGGAAAAGTCCCAGTATCCAAAGCGGTCTAACACAACGCATACACGGGACCGCATCTCAATGGCTGCCACGACACTCCCCCAGCGCAAAAAATAAAAGGGCGCCCTGGTCTCCCAGAGCGCCCTTCTTAGAACAAGATTGTTGCGTTGCAGCAAATGCTACTCAGCAGCAGCCTCGGTCTCGACCTCGGCGGTCTCGGCCTCGGCGGCCTCAGCGGCCTCCTCGACCTCAGCCTCGGCAGCGAGCTCCTCGGCGGTAACGCCGACGAGAACGACAACCTCGGCCTTGATCTCGCGGTACAGCGAGATGGCAACGGTGTGGGCACCGGCAACCTTGATGGGCTTACCGAGCTCGACGCGCTTGCGGTCGATGTCCATACCGAGCTGATCCTTGATGGCGTCAGCGATCATAGCGGCGGTGACGGAGCCAAAGAGGATGCCCTCGTCGCCGACCTTGACGTCAACGGTGACCTGCTTGCCCTCGAGGGCAGCCTTGGTCTCGTTGGCGGTAGCCAGACGGACGGCCTCGCGCTTGGCGATGTTGTTGCGACGCTCGTCAAGCTGCTTGAGGTTGCCCTTGGTGGCGGCAACAGCGAGCTTCTTGGGGAACAGGAAGTTCTCAGCGTAACCCTGAGCGACCTCTACGACGTCACCCTCGCCGCCCTTGCCCTTGATCTCATCGAGAAGAATAACCTTCATGATGCGTCTCCCTTCTTAGCCGCGGTCGCGGTTGCCACGGGAGGAAACCACGGGGACGGTGTACGGCAGGAGAGCCATCTCGCGGGCACGCTTGATGGCGTTGGCGATGTCATGCTGATGCTGCGTGCAAGCGCCAGTGACGCGACGGGGCTTGATCTTGCCACGGTCGGTCATGTACTTACGGAGAAGCTGAGTGTCCTTATAGTCGATGAACTCAGTGTTCTCCTTGCAGAACTGGCAGTACTTACGACGCGGCTGACGTGCAGAAAAATCATTAGCCATGTCAAAATACCTTTCATTTGGCAACTTCGGCGAACCGAAGCCGCCTCTCACTCAAAAATAGGTGAACAACCCTTAAAACGGGATGTCCTCATCGTAGACGTCGACCGCGGGCGGCGTAGCCACCGGTGCGGCAGGACGTGCTGCGGGCGCGGGAGCTGCGGGGGCGTAACCGCCCTGATCGTAGCCACCCTGGCCACCACGGGAGCTCATAAACTCAATCTCATCGACGATGACCTCAAGCTTGCTCCTGCGCTGACCGTCGCGCTCCCAAGAGCTGTAGCGCAGCTTGCCCTCGATCGCAACCTTGTTTCCCTTTGCCAGGAAACGGCTCACGGCCTCGGCGCGGGTGCCGAACATAGTGCAGTCGACAAAGTTGGGATAGTCCTCCCACTCGCCAGTCTGCGCATTGCGGCGGCGATCGTTCACGGCGACGCCAAAGGACAGAACCTGGGTTCCGCCGGCAGTGGCGCGCAGCTCGGGATCGCGGGTGAGGTTACCGGTGATGTTCACTCGATTGATGCTCATTACTCACTACTTCCTCTTGGGGCACAAGCCCAGTCCAAAACGACAGTCTTACTCCTGGTCGTCGCGACGGACGATCATGTGGCGGACCACAGCGTCGGTGATGCGCAGGACGCGATCAAGCTCGGCGATCTGGGTAGGATCTGCGTGGAAGTTGATGAGGGTGTAGTCACCATCGGTGAGGTCGTTGATCTCGTAGGCGAGCTTGCGCTTGCCCCACTCGTCAACGGAGTCGACCTTGCCAGCGCCCTCAGCGATCGTGGTATCGATACGCTTCATAACAGCGAGACGAGTCTCGGGGTCGAGTGACGGGTCAACAAAGAACAGCAGTTCATAAGCCTTCATATTGTCACCTCCTCTGGACAAATGTGGCTTCAGGTCGTGAAGGTGCGCCTGAAGCAGGAAAAGACTTGGTAATAGTATCTTTCAACCTCCCAGGCTGCAAGAATATGCAGCTACAACCTCATGACCTCCACATATGTCCATACTCGCACGGCCTTTCTTGCGTATTCCAACCAAATGCTGTCCAAGAGCTTGACGGATTTGAGGACAAGGGCGGGTACATACCGACTTTCTGCCAGATAACCGCAAGTCGCTCGCAGCATGGCTGCGGTCACAAAATGCATACCAGCGGTACAACGCGACATTTTGAATTATTAAACTTGATTCCCGACCGTCCGTAACTACCTCATTTGAACAGTTCGCCTGGGCCGATTACGCAGGTCATCGATTGGTTTCGGCACGGTTGGGCAAACGACGGAGCGATGCAATTTAAAAAATGCCAAGTTTTTGGTTTGCACTTTGCGATTCCTCGTGTATACTGACTTTCGCATTTAACGGAGAGTTGTCCGAGTGGCCGAAGGAGCACGATTGGAAATCGTGTAGGCGTCAAAAGCGTCTCCAGGGTTCAAATCCCTGACTCTCCGCCAGTTAATTCCAAAGCAGGCCTTTGTGCCTGCTTTGTTTTTACCCCACGCGGAGGGGTGGCAGAGTGGTTGAATGCGGCGGTCTCGAAAACCGTTTGGCCTGTATAAGGTCACGAGGGTTCGAATCCCTCCTCCTCCGCCATTTTGGTTGAGAAAGCTCCCAACAAAGGGAGCTTTTTTGTTTTGAGTCCCTTACAAACAAATACGGCGGAGGAGGGGTTCGAACCCGCCAGGGCGTTCAACACCAACCCAGATCTCCAAACATGTACATCACCCTCCAAAGATGTCAAAAAATGTCGTTTTTGGATGCTGATGTACATGTTTGGAACCTGTGACCGCGCCCAGTTCCGACCGTTTACCGAGCAATGGGGTCACGACCTCCCACAACCATGTACTATGTACGGGCATTTTCCAATCCAACTACCCAAAGGAACCCACCTTGCCCGTCATCGCCACTGTAATCGTTACCGCACACGCCTCGGATGCCATGGTTGCCATCCCGTTTTGGCTCGAGATGTTCGCTGTCGTCGCGGCATCGATTTCGGGTGTACTGGTTGCGCGCGAGCACAAACTCGATCTGGTGGGCGCCGTCGCGCTCGCCGTGGTCTGCGGTCTGGGCGGCGGTCTTTTGCGCGATATGACGCTCCAGGTGGGCAACGTCTACATCCTTAACCAGCCCATGGCGCTGCCGCTGTCCATCGCCACGGCGGCCATCATCTACATCTTCCCTGCCATCGTCGACAAGCCCGACAAGCTCATCCCCCTGCTCGACATCATCTCGGTGGGTATTTATGCGGCAACCGGCGCAGATAAGGCGCTCGTGTACGGATTTGCACCGGTCGTGTGCATCATGATGGGCTTTTTTACCGCGGTAGGCGGCGGCATGCTGCGCGATGGTTTTATGGGCGTGGTGCCGAGTATTTTCCAGCGCACCAACTTCTATGCCATCGCGGCTATCGCTGGATCGGCAAGCTATGTTTGCCTTGTCATGAGCGGCTTGGTCAGCAATGTCGTCGCGCTGGTCGTTTGCGTCGCAGTGACCATGGGCCTGCGCTGGCTCTCGCTGCGCTTTGACATCAAAAGCCCCACCGAGGACGATATCGCGCGTTTCCTACATCGTAAAAAATAGATAGCACGGCCCGGCCCATCGCAAGGTGACAGCCTATCTACAGCCGGCCGCAGGCCCGATATCCCACGACGCCTTACGTAGGCAATTGCCCATGCAGAATACTGCAACCGCGAGTTTCTTTTAGAGCGAAGGCGCAATGGGTACCATATTGGGCGTATGCAAATCACCAAGCAAAGGATTCACCATGCCTCACAACCAACCCGCGGTGGCGCAACATCACAACATGCGCGGACACCTCATTATGGCCTTCGCGCTTATCGCGCTGGCGTTTACCGCGCTGCCTTCCATGGCATTCGCCGGCACCGACACCGCGGGCAATGTTTTCGTGTCCGACGGGGATTCCAGTCCATCCGGCGTCGGGGGCGATCTGTACTGGGCCGGTCAAAGCCTTAGCCTGGACGACGCGTCCATCGACCGCGATATCATCGCCGCCGGCGAAAGCCTGTCGATTCGCGACTGCACCGTAGGCGGCGCCGTTCGCCTGGCGGCGCGCACCATCGATATCGCCAAGACCACCATTGATGGAAGCGTGACAGTTGCCGCTCAGCACGTCGTACTTAACTCCGGCAGTACCGCCAATTGCTTCTATGCCGCAGGTGAGACGGTTGCCCTGCGCGGCTCCGCCAAGTCGGCAGCGCTCGCGGGCAGTACGGTAACCATCGACGGCACTGTCGATGGCGATGTTGAGGTCTGGGCCGACAAGCTGGTGCTCGGCAAAAACGCCAACATCACCGGTACCGTAAACGCTCATGTCTCACAGGATCCCGAACGCGCCGACGGCGCCAAAGTGGGAGCCCTCAAGATCGACCGCACCGAGAACGAGGATACCTCCACCATCAACGACGTCATCGGCGGCATCGTTGCCGCAGCTCTTTCCACCTGCTTTGTCGCGATTCTCCTTGAGCTCGTCTTTCCGCGTGCAACAGCCAGCGCGGCCGGCATGCTTCACCAGCACCCCGCCCCGCTGTGGGTGAGCGGTCTTTTGGGCACGGTAGCCGCCGTTCCCGCCATCTTGCTGCTCATCATCTCGATTGCCGGCCTGTCGCTCGCCGGAGCCCTGATGTGCGGCGTCATCGGCATCGCCCTGGTCTCGGCGGCCTTTGCGGGCACCGCGGTCGCACGCATGGTCGGGCACAGCCAGAACCGCTACGCCATGGCCGCCGTGGGCGGCGCCATTGCCGGCGCCCTTACAGCACTTCCCCTTATGGGCAACTTTATCAGCGGCGTAGCCTTCGTCTTTATGCTGGGCTATCTCATTCAGATCATCTGGCGCAACGCCCACGTCAAACCGCAAAAGGCCCCCAACACCCCGGGCCTTCCCTCCGCCTAACCGCCAACCACCGCAAAGGTGTCCTTCCTCTTTGTGGTGGTACAAAAAGGGCGCCGGCCGCGATGGTCGACGCCCTTTCTTGTGAATGCTACAGAGTTCAGCGCTTATTTGTTGACCTGACCGGCGCGAACGGCAGCCTTCTTGCGATCGGTGGCGTTGAGCAGACGCTTGCGCAGACGGATGTTCTTGGGGGTGATCTCCACCAGTTCGTCATCGGCGATGTACTCCAGCGCCTCTTCCAGCGAGAAGGTGCGAGGCGGCACCAGCTGCACGGAGATATCGGAGGTCGAGGAACGCTGGTTGCCCAGGTTCTTGGTACGGGCGATGTTGACGACCATGTCGCCGGCCTTGCTGCGCTCGCCCACGATCATGCCCTCGTAGCACTCGACACCCGGCTCAACAAACAGCTGGCCGCGCTCCTGCAGCGTGCCCAGAGCGTAGGCAACGGCCTTCTCGGTGGTCATGGAGATCATGGCGCCGTTCTGACGGTTGCCGATCTCGCCGGCGTAAGGACCGTACTCCAGGAAGGTGTGATAGAACACGCCCTCGCCGTGAGTGACGTTCATGATGCGGTTCTTAAGGCCCATGATGCCGCGGGTCGGGATCTTAAACTCAAGGTGCGTCACGATGCCCGAGGTGTCCATGCTGGTCATAATGCCGCCAGAGGTGCCAAAGACCTCGACGACCTTGCCCGAGTACTCGTCCGGGCACTCGACGACAGCCTGCTCGACGGGCTCCATCTTGTTGCCGTTCTCGTCCTTCTTAAACAGAACGCGGGGACGGCCGACCTGGAACTCAAAGCCCTCGCGACGCATGGACTCCATCAGGACGGACAGGTGCAGAATGCCGCGGCCCGAGACCTCGACGCCGCTCTTGTCCTCGAGCTCCTCGATCTTCATGGTCACATTGTTCTCGGCCTCATTGAACAGGCGCTCCTTGAGCTGACGGGCGCCCACAATGTCGCCGTCGCGGCCGACGAGCGGAGAGGTCGAGGCCTCAAAGACGATGGACAGGGTCGGCGGATCGATCTCGATAGGCTCGAGCTCGACGGGGCTCTCGGGATCGGTGTAGACATCGCCGATGTCGGTGCGCTCGATACCCACGACGGCGGCAATGTCGCCGGCGCCGACTTCCTGGCACTCGGTGCGGCCCAGGTAGTCGAAGGTAAAGAGCTGCTTGACGGTAGCGGTGGCGCTGGAACCGTCGTTCTTGACGACCAGGATCTGATCGCCCTGGCGAATGGTGCCGGAGTACACGCGGCCAATGCCGATGCGGCCGACAAAGTTGGAGTGGTCGATGGTCACGCACTGCATAGCGAGCGGCGCGGCCTCGTCAACCTCGGGCGCGGGCATGTCGTCGATGATCATGTCGAGCAGCGGGTACATATCCATGGTGCCGTCGTTGGGGTCAAGGCGGGCAAAGCCATTCATGGCGCTGGCATAGACCACGTGCTCCATGGCAAACTCGAGCTGGTCGTCGGTGGCGCCCAGGTCGGCCATAAGGTCCAGACAGTCGTTGTAGGCCTTCTCGGGGTTGGCGCCCGGACGGTCGATCTTGTTGATGACGATCATGATCTTAAGGCCGGTGTCGATGGCGTGACGTAGGACAAAGCGGGTCTGGGGCATGGGGCCCTCAAAGGCGTCGACCAGCAACAGGGCACCGTCGGCCATGCGCAGCACGCGCTCGACCTCACCACCAAAGTCGGCGTGGCCCGGGGTGTCGATGACGTTGATCTTAACGTCCTTGTACTCGATAGAGATGTTCTTGGCGAGAATCGTGATGCCGCGCTCGCGCTCCTGGTCGTTGGAGTCCAGGACGCGATCCTCGACCTGCTGGTTGGCACGGAAGGCGTCCGTGGCACGCAGGAGCTTGTCGACCATCGTCGTCTTACCGTGGTCGACGTGGGCGATAATGGCGATGTTCCTCAGATTGTCTACGCGCATGTAGTTCCCCTATCTTCTATCTATATACAAACGGCACGCGTATGCGACCCGTCCAGCAACACAACGCTCGGCGGGAATATTGAGCCTTTTACCGAAAAACTCGTTTATTTTAGCGATTCTAGATGAGAGGGGTTTCCTCACCTGCAGGTTCAGGGTCGCTCCACATAAAACCATCGCCGGCGCCCATGCCCTCGTACAGCACATATGCCGAAAAACCACTCTCGAGCGTGGTCTCGAAGAAGCTAACGAGCAAAGCGTCGTGATATCCGCCCTCGATCTCCACACAGCCGGTGTAGCCGATGGCATAGCGGGCGATGCGGCCCAGGCCTTCGTCCTTGAGACCCATCTTGTGCTCGGAGATAAAGTTGGTGGCAGCCTCCAGGCATGCCTCCTCACCGTCCTCGTCGAGAGCCGCAAGATAGCGGTTGGAGGCGGCATCCTCGATCGCCACGACAACGCCCGGGTTTTCACCGGCGGCAAGGTCGTCCAAAAACGCACCGATCAGATCGCACACCATGGCGTCGAGCTCGGCGGAGACGTTACCGGCGTCCTGCATATCCTGTGCCATCTTTTGACCTTCCCATCGCATTCGGCGTCGTTATAACTCCTGTGCCTCGGCCGCGATTCTGGCGGCAGCGTCACGGGCGCGAACCATATCCGCCGCGCGCTTGTCGAGCACCTTGATCTGGTTGGTCAGCATTACCGCATCGACCACGCCCCAGATCACCAGGCCCGTCGAAATCGAAAACCCAAGCGCACCAACTGTACCACGAAGCCGCGACAAGATTACCGCGGCAAGCGCGGAGACAACAACCATCTTGATATAGGAGTCACGGCGCTCGCGAAGGGTGCGAGCCTGCGTCACATACGCAATGCGCGCGGCCTCAAATGCCTCGGCGCGTATATGGGCCTCACGCGCGATAGCGGCTGCTTCGGTCGACACACTGGTACCCATCAGCGCTCGCCGTGCATCGTGCTCAACCGACATTTAGAAATCATCGGGCGAGAGCGTGTGGACAAACTCGTCAAACTTCTCGAACTCACTCTCGTCGTCAACCTCGTCGGCAAGCGGAGAGACGGTGCCCAAGCGATTCATGATGTCGTCCTCCACAAACATGGGGGCATTGCTGCGCACGGCAAGGGCGATAGCGTCGCTCGGTCGTGCGTCAAGCATACGCTCGCCCCTATCGGTGTGCACGACGACCGTCGCGTAGAACACCGGCGGCTCGGCGCGCACGATCTCGATACGCTCGATCTTCGCTCCCACCACTTCGATGGTATCGAGCAAAAGATCGTGGGTGATGGGGCGATCGGTGCGGCCGGTATCGATACCGCGGCTGATGGCCGCTGCCTCGTAGGAACCGGTCTGGATGGAAAGAGAGCGCAGCGGCGCAGACGAATCCGACTTACGGCAACGCTCGCGCAAGACGATCAGCGATGGCACGGGACCGGCGGCCATGACGATGGTCTCTATGTCGACACGAACCATGGAACACCTCCGGTACGTTGTTATTGGCATGCGCGGCAGCTCCGCCGCATTGAATAGCTATACTACCCAAACTTTCGCACCGCACACAAAAACTTATTGGATAGGTAAGAAAAGAGCCCCGAGGCAATAGCTCGGGGCTCTTTACGTTTTAGATGGTGGACCTGACAAGATTCGAACTTGTGACCTCCCGGTTATCAGCCGGACGCTCTAACCAACTGAGCTACAGGTCCATCATGGTGGAGGTTAGGGGGATCGAACCCCTGACCTCAGGCTTGCAAAGCCCGCGCTCTCCCAGCTGAGCTAAACCCCCACGGAGACAGTAATAAACACCCCAGCGGCGACTCGGCTCTCGCTGGGGTGTTTATTGCGAAAGAAAGTGGTGGACCTGACAAGATTCGAACTTGTGACCTCCCGGTTATCAGCCGGACGCTCTAACCAACTGAGCTACAGGTCCATCGCGCATGGGATATATTAGCCTAGTTGCAAGATGGGAGTCAACAATTATTTGAGAATTTTTTCTGTCGTATTCTCGCAGGTCAAGCATCCTATTGACCCTAACGACAACAAAAAGGGCGAACCCGCTCTCGCAGGTTCGCCCCCATACCCCATCTACGCCAGGGCGGCAGAAAGCTGTTGGATTCCGTCAAACGCGCTCTCGGTGTTCTCGCCCGCGCGATCGATCCTTACAACCGAGCCTTTCCAAGTGGGCTCAGAGTCCTTGTCCTGAGCGGGCTTGTACTCGTCGGTCTTAACCACGTAGGTAAAATCGACTTCAGCGCGGCTGGGAAGATCCTGGGTATCGAAGCCATACTCCAGACCCTCCAGAATCTCCCGCATGGCCTCGACGGTGTTCGCGCCCGCCTGCAGCCTACGAACGCCCGTCTCGCTGTTATACAGAACCGTGGGCGCCAGATACATCGTCCTGATGCGCTGCTGACGCGTCTTCTCAAGCTTGTTGATCCAAACAACCAACACGGCGATCAGCACCCACCAAACGATGGAAATCACCAAGTCGAGCGGACTGTCGATCTTGTTGAATCCCAGCGAGTACCACAGGTACAGCAGGAAGATCGAAACCAAAGCCGAAACGGCAAGGACCAGATAGTTGCTCTTCTTCATGGCTCTAACCTCCCTTTATTCCTGAGTCTCGTCGTCGCCAAGGACCTTGTCCAGGTCGTTTTGCAGGCGACGGCCGTGCTTGTCGCGACGCAGGCCAACAAACAGGCCGTATGCCACAGTTGCGACTGCACAGGCGATCATGTACCAGTGGACCCAGCAGGTGTCCTTCTTGCCGTCGAACTTACCCAGCGGGTTCTTGGCGTCGAAGATCTTCTCTTCCTTTTGCTCCTGATCGTTGCCAGTCGCGGAGTCCTCGCCCGTGGGCGCCGTGGTCGTCGTGGTGGAGCCATCGTCCGAGCTGTTAGGCGTCGGGTTGGGAACCGTCGGAGTGGTCGGGGTGGTCGGCGTCGTCGGGGTGGTCGGCCTTGCAGGCGCGGCGGCAACCGTCAGCGTACCGAGCTCATCGGTCAGCTCGTAGTTATCCGAGCTCGTCTGCATCCAGTCGATGTTGTAGGTGTTCTGCGAACTACCGACGTTTGTCTGGCTACCAGTGACGGCGATGCCAATACGATCGCGCTCAGCCAGACCGTCGATCGTGACCGTTGCGCTTGTAAGCGCCTGGCCGTCGTAGACCTTGGTGGCGCTGCCCGTCACAACATGCAGCGGGGCCTTGGTGATACGATAGCTCTTGGCAATCGTTCCGGCGTAGTTACCCTTGCCGGTGATGGTCACGTTGATCGTCGCGACATCGATAAAGTCATCGGTGTCGTAGGAGATCACGTAGTCAGTACCCTCAACGAGCGTCTTGCCTTCGGCGTCCTTCATAACGGGCGTCCACTTGTGCTCGACACCATCGTAGACGGCATCCTTGGGGTCATCGACCGTAACGCCCTTGTAGTTATCGCTCGGCGTGCCGGGTTCGGACGGAACGATGGACTGCTTGGTCACGGTAAGCGTGCCGAGGTTCTCGGAGACAACCTTGTAGTTCTTGTCCTCGGCCGTCTTGTCAAACGT
The DNA here is from genome assembly GCF_052066095.1 of Collinsella sp. HCP28S3_B9. Classification (NCBI taxonomy): domain Bacteria; kingdom Bacillati; phylum Actinomycetota; class Coriobacteriia; order Coriobacteriales; family Coriobacteriaceae; genus Collinsella; species Collinsella sp. HCP28S3_B9. The sequence goes on along the minus strand of NZ_JBQHST010000005.1, from coordinate 58,137 downwards.
CAGCTTGTAACCGTTGCTGGAGGAGCCCACCTGGGTCTGCTTGCCGGTAGCCTCAAGCGTTGCCTCCTCATCGCCCACCAGGCCAGTCACGGTGGCGCCGGCAGTCAGCGCCGTGCCGTCGTATACCTTGGTGGCAGAGTCGGTCGTAACCGTCAGCTCCGCAGACAGAACCTTGATGGTTCCGTCAACCTTCTTGATGTTGAGCTTGGACGTAACGTCCTCGCCCTCGGCGTTGCGGATCACCAAGTGGTCCACCGTAGCTTTGACGCCATCGCCGTTCGCATCCGTAGCGGTTGCGTCCGAGCTGGGCGTGCCGTCAACGGTGTAACCCTCGGGCAGTTGCGACACGGCAACCGTCGCGCCGTGCGCCTTGCCATCGTAGGTAAAGATGCCACCCGTCGTGGTAACCACCACGGTGTCCTCGGACTCAGTCACCGTCAGCGTGCCGGTCTCGATGGAGTCAATGGTGTAGTTCGCCTCACGGGCCGTGCCGGTCCAAGCGAGCTTATAGGTGTTCGCCGAATGGCCGACCTTGGTCTGGCTGCCGGTGACACGGAAGTCGACCGTCTCGCCGTTGACGAGGCCGGTGATAGCGCCATCGGCCGTCAGAGCCTTGCCGTTGTAGACGCGCGCGGCGCTCTCGGTCTTGATGGAGACCGGCGCCGGCTTAATGCGGTAGGTCCTCGAGACCGTGCCGGTGTAGTTGCCCTTGCCGACAACCGCCACCGTAATAGAACCAGCGTTGATAAAGTCATCGGTGTCGTAGGCGAGCGCGTAGTCCACGCCCTCCTTGAGCTCGGTACCGGCGTAGTCCTTCACCTCGGGAGCCCACTTATGGGTCTGGCCGTCATAGGTCAGGTCCGCGGGATTGCCCACCTGGAGCTTGTGGTACGACGGGTCGTTCGGGTTCACGGACTGGGGCGTAACGACGAGCTTGCCGAGCGTATCGGAAGCGATCGTGTAGTTGCCTTCCTTGGCGGTACCCCAGGCAATGGTGTAGCCGTTGTCGCTAGAGCCGACGTTGGTCTGCATGCCGTTGGTCACGACATCGGCGTGCTCGCCGGAGACCAGGCCGCGAATGGCACCGTTCTCGTTCGTGAGCTCCTCGCCGTCGTATACCTTGGTGGCGCCCTCGGTCTCGACCGTGATCTTCTTCGGGCCAACCGTGAGCGTGCCGGTCTTGACGGTGACGTTCGCGAACATGTCGGTCACGTCGTTGCCCTTGGCGTCGAGGATCTCGTAGCTCTTGACCGTGTTCTCGGAGGAGCCGGCGTCGGTCTGAGCGCCGTCCATCTCGGCCTTGACCGTAAAGCCCTCGGGCAGGCCCTCGGCCTTAATCTCATCGCTCGTCAGGGCATGGCCGCTGTAGGCGTGCAATGCAGAGCCGCTCGTAAGCGTCACGGCCTTGTTGGACGGCGTGACCTTGAGCGTACCGAGGACATCGGTCACCTTGTAGTTGGATTTCTTGGTGTCCTTCCAGTTGATCTCGTAGGTGTTGTTAGAGGAACCGACCTTGGTGCGGCTGCCGGTGGTCTTGGCAGAGACGGAGTCCTTGCCCTTGAGGCCCTCGACCTTGATGCCGTCGACGGTCAGTGCCGTGCCGTCGTACTCCTTCTCGCCGCCGTCGGTCGTAACCGTCAGCGGAGCGGGATTGACCTTGATTGTCGCAGTGCCGCGCTTGATGTTGAGCTTGGACGTAACGTCCTTGCCCTGCGCGTTCACGATGACGAGCTCGTCGACCGTGGCCTTAACCTCGCCGTCGGCAACATTGGTCGCCGTGGCCTTGGACTCGGCCTTCTTGACGGTGTAGCCCTTGGGCAGGCCGGTGACCTGGACGGTGGTGCCATGCGCGCTGCCGTCGTAGGTCGTCTCGACATTTACCGGCGTGGCCGTGATCTGGTCGGCCGTCTCGCTCACCACGAGCTTGCCGATCGTCTCGGTCTTGATGGTGTAGTTGTCCTTCTGGGCAGAACCGTCCCAGGTGATGGCATAGCCGTTGTCGCTCTCGCCGACCTCGGTCTGGGAGCCCGTGGCCTGGATCGTCGCGGTCTCCTTGTTCTTGAGGCCCTTGATGGTGGCGACGTCGTGGGTCAGCGCTTCGCCGTCATAGACCTTCGTGGCGCCCTCGGTCTCAACCGTCAGCGGGGCGGGGGTGATCTGGTAGGTGCGTTCGACGGAACCGGCGTAGTTGCCCTTGCCGGTGACGGTCACCTTGATCTCGCCCGTAACGTTCGTGAAGTCGTCCTTGCCGTAGGCGACCGTGTAGTCGGTGCCCTCGGCGAGCGTCTTCTCGCCGTCCTTGACGGTCGGCGCCCACTTATGGGCGTTGCCGTCGTACTCGACAGACTCGGGCTTGCTGACGCTCATGCCGTAGGTGGCGTCATCGATGGAGCGAGCGGTGACCTTCAGCTTGCCAACCGTCTCTTTAATGATGTAGTTGGACTTCTTGGCAGTACCGTTCCAGGCGAGCGTGTAAGCGTTCGCGATCTCGCCAACATCCGTCAGGGTACCGGTTACCTTGAACTCCGCGGTTTCGCCATTGACCAAGCCGGTCATGGAACCATCGGCGGTAAGCGCCTTACCGTCATACGGCTTCTCGGCGTTCTTGGTAGCAATGGTCAGCGTTGCTGGATCAACCGTCAGAGTCTCGGCCGCCTCGACAAAGCCGCTAAAGTTCTTCTCGCTCGAAGCGCGGACGTAAACAGTCTTGCTGCCCGCGTTCGTCAGCGCAACCTCGAAGCGATTCTCGGTCCACCTCTTATGATCGGCACTGTACTCGACCTTGATATCGTCACCCGTGGCGGCGGTAGCCTTAGCCTCGCCCGCCTCGAGGGCGTGACCGTCATAGGTCTTGGACTCGTCCTTGGTCGTAAGGACGATGTTGTCCGTTGCGGCTGCCTTCGTAACCGTCAGCTTGCCGTTCACGACCTTGACGTTGTAGTTCTTCTCGAGATCGGTGCCCTTCTTGGCGGTGTAAGTAAAGGTGTTCTCGACAGCCTTGGTCGTAACGTCCCTCACTGTGGCAAAGTTGCTATAGTCGACACCCTCGCCGGTAGCAAACCCATCGCGAGTCACGCTAACGAGCGTTTCCTGATGATCCTTGCCGTCATAGGTCCAGGTGTGATCGGCAGACGTCAACGTAACGGCGCGCTTGGTGATCTCATACTTCTTGGTAACCACACCGCTGTAGTTGCCCTTGCCGCTAATGACCACGGTGATAGTACCGGCGTTCTTGAAGTCGTCGGAAACGACATCGTCGCGCTTATAAGCAACCTCGTAGTCCTTGTCGACAGTCAGCTTGTTTCCATCGGCATCGGTAACCGTCGGAGTCCACTGGTGCTTAGAACTGTCATATATAGTCGAAGCGGGGTCATCAATCTTGATGCCCTTGTAATCCTTCTTGTCCTTCTCGTCGATAGACTGCTTAGAGACCTCAAGTTTGCCGAGCGTCTCCTTCACGGTGTAGTTCGATTCCTCAGCAGAGCCGTTCCACGCAAGCTCATAGGTGTTCGTAGACTCGCCCACTTCGGTCTGAGAACCGGTCGTCTTAAAGTCGACCGTCTCGCCCTCGACCAAGTTGGAGATAGAGCCCTCGGCCGTCAAAGCCGTGCCGTCGTAGACCTTGGAATCGCTCGGGGTATTAACCGTCACGGTACGCGGGGTCACCGCAAGGTAACCATCAGCCTTTTCGATCTTAAGCTTGGACGTTACGTCCTCACCCTCAGCATTCAGAATCACCAGGTTGTCGGCGGTAACCGCAATGCCCTGGTCGCTATCCTTGCGAGCATTCACATCCTTAACCGCAGCGTTGGACGAAGCATCGCGCACGCTGTAGCCCTCGGGCAGGTTGTAGACGTTGACCGTCGGCACGTGCGTCAAGCCATCGTACTCAAAGCGACCACCCGTCGTAGCGACCACAATGGTCTGTTCGGACTCGGTGATAGTCAGCGTACCCAGCTTCTCCGCGGCAATACGATAGTTGCCGCTCTTTGCCGTGCCGTTCCAGTTGATGTCATAGGTGTTCAAGCTCGAGCCGACGCTCTTCTGCTTGCCAGTCGTCTTAAAGTCGGCCGTCTCGCCAGCAACAAGACCCTCCAGCTTGCCGGGAGCCGTCAGTTCGTGACCGTTGTACACATGGGTCGCGGACTCCGTGACGACCGTCAGGGGGGCGCGGGTAATGTTGTACGTGCGCTCAATCGTGCCTGCGTAGTTGCCCTTACCGGTAACGGTGATCGTCACCGTTCCGACGTTCGTGGCATCTTCACTATAAGAGAGCGTGTAGTCAGTACCCTCGACCAGCGTCTTATCGCCGTCCTTGACGACTGGCTTCTGCTTTTGAACCTGACCGTTGTAAACAACATCGACCAAGTTGGAAATCTCCATACCAGACGAAATCAGGTTGCGAGGCAGCACCTTGAGCTTGCCCTCGGTGATCGTGACCTTGTAGTTAGAATCCTTATAGGAAGCGTTCTTGGTGTAGGTGATGTTATTAACCACCTCGCCCGGCTCGGTAATGGAGCCATTGGCCTTAAGGTCAGAGACCTCACCATCCACAAAGTTGTACTCACTCGTTACAACAACGGCATCGTCCTCGAGAGCTGTTCCGTTATAGCTCCTCGTGTGGCCATTGCTCACCAAGGTGACGGGGCGCTTCTCAATTTTGTACTGGATGCCAGCCGTACCGCTATAGTTGCCCTTGCCGGCGACCGTAATAGTCACCGTGCCGGCATTTACCACATCGTCGCTAAAGGACAGATCATAATCGACACCCTTGACGAGCTTCTTCGACCCATCCGTCACGATCGGCTCGAACTCTTGTTTCTTGCCGTTGTAGACCGTATCCGACGGGGCCTGAACCTTCATGTCCTTTGCCGCGACATTCTTCGGCGTAACCGTCAGCTTGCCGCAGGCGTACTCGATAACGTAGTTATTCTCGTTGAACTTCTCGCCCTTATCGAAGGTGATGGCGTTATCGACAGTACCGGGGTTCGTAATAGAACCCGTAGCGCGAATATTGGAAACCTCGCCGGACACGAACGTATCCTTGCCCGTCTCAACGACCGTCGAATCAGTCAGAGCCGAACCGTCGTAGACCTTGCTGCAAGTGTTGCTGCTCAGCTTCACCTCGCGCTTGGTAATCTCGTACTTCCTGGTAACGGTGCCGGTGTAGTTGCCCTTGCCGGTGATGGTCACCGTAATCTCACCCGTGACGTTCGTGAAGTCGTCCTTGCTGTAGGAGACGGCGTAGTCGGCACCCTCCTTAAGGGTCTTATCTCCGTCCTTTACGGTCGGAATCCACTTATGGGCGTTGCCGTCGTACTTGACGCTCTTCGGAGCGTCGACGTTCATCTTGTTGTGCTTGTCGCTCGGGTCGGGAACGATGCTCTTGGCGGTAACGGTCAGGGTTCCGTCCGCCTTGTTGATCTTGTAGTTGTCGAGGTTCGTGTTCTCGCCAGCCTTGACGGTAAAGGAGTTAGCGGTGCTGCCGACGACGGTCTGCTCGCCTGTGAACTCGTATGTGAAGCTCTCACCCTTGGCGAGCGAACCGGCGGTCACGCCGGCCTCGTGCTTGGTAAGCGCGCTGCCGTCGTAGACCTTGGAAGCCGTGGCGGAGGCAACCGTCACGGGGCGCTTGGTGACCTCGAGCGTCGCCTTGCCGGTCGAAACGTTGCCAAACTGGTCGGTGACGTCCTTGCCAGCGGCGTTCTTGATGGTATAGGACTCAACTTCGACCGTCGCGCTGCCGACGTTAGTGACGGAACCCTTGGTCTTAGCCGTAAGTGTGTAGCCAGAAGGCAGGCCGTAGGTGGTCACGCCGTCGCTCTTGAGGGCCTCGCCGTCGTAGACCTTGCTGCCGCCGTTCGGGATAACCATGACGGCGGTCATGTTCTTGGTGACCTCAAGGGTGCCAAGCTTCTCCTCGACGGTGTAGTTGGACTCCTTGGCGGTGTCGTTCCAGTCGATCTTGTAGGTATTCTTGCTCTTGCCGACTTCGGTCTGGGAACCAGTGGTGGTAAAGGACGCTGCTTCGTTATTCACAAAGCCTGTGACCTCGCCATCGGCGGTGAGCGCCTGGCCGTTGTACGCGGCCTTCGCACCGCACGTGGTGACCTTGAGGGTCGCCGGCGTGATCTCGATAGTTCCGACGCCCTTCGTGATGTTGAGCTTGGACGTGACGTCCTCGCCCTGGGCGTTAACGATGACGAGATCGTCGACCTCGGCCTTCACCTTGCCCTCAGTCACGTCGGTCGCCGTGGCGTTGGAAACGGCGGACCTGACGGTGTAGCCCTCGGGCAGGCCGGAAACCGTGACATCGACGCCGTGGGCCTTGCCGTCATAGACACCCTTGTAGCTTCCGGGCGTCGCGACGATTTCCTTGGCGGACTCGGTCACCGTGAGGGTTCCGAGATTCTCACTGACGCTGTAATTGGACTTCTTGGCGGTGCTCTCCTTGGCGCCCCAGTCGATGGCGTAGGTGTTGGTGCTGGAGCCGACCTTGGTCTGAGAGCCCGTGGTGGCGAAGGCGGCCGTCTCGCCGTTGACGAAACCGGAGACGGTGCCCTCGGCGGTCAGGGCCTTGCCGTTGTAGACCTCGGATTTGCTGGGCGTGGTGACGGTCAGCGTGGCCGGAGTGATCTGGTAGGTGCGCTCGACGGAGCCGGCGTAGTTGCCCTTGCCGGTGACGGTGATGGTCACGGTGCCGACGTTCTTGACGTCCCTGGAGAAGGAGACCTCGTAGTCGACGCCCTCCTTGAGTGCCTTGTCGCCATCCTTGACCTCGGGCTTCTGTGCCTGGTCGCGGCCGTTGTACGCAACGTCGCTCAGGGCGCCAACCTCCAGGGCGGCAACGCCCTTGGCGGTAACGGTCAGGACGCCGTCCTTCTGCGACTGAATGTAGTAGTTGCCCTCCTTGGCGGTACCCCACTCGACGTTGTCGATGTCAACCGTGTTGTCGGAGCTTCCGACCTCGGTCTGGGAGCCCTTGGTCTTGACGGTCGCCGTCTCGTCGCCCACGAGGCCCTCGATGGTGCCGCCGGCGGTCAGGGCACTGCCGTCGTAGACCTTCGAGGCGCTCTCGGCGCTAACCGTGAGGGGGGCCTTGGCAATCTTGTAAGTCTTGGTGACAGAACCGCCGTAGTTGCCCGTGCCAGTGATGGTCACAACGATCTTCTTCGCATCGATAAAGTTGTCGGTGTCGTAGGAAACCGTGTAGTCGGTGCCCTCCTTGAGCGCATTACCCTCAGCATCCTTGACCTCGGGCACCCACTTGTGCTCATTGCCGTCGTAGACGGAGTTGGAGGGACTGCTGATGGTGACGCCCTTGTAGCCGTCCGGGTTCTCCGGATCGGGAACGATAGACTGAGCGGTCACGGTCAGGGTACCCAGCTTCTCGGGCAGGATATTGTAGTTGTGAGCGACACCTTCCTTGAGCTTATAGGAGATGGTGTTATTGCTATTACCAACCTCGGTCTGAGCACCGGTTGCATGAACGTCTTCCGCAAGATCACTCTTGATAAAGCCCTCGCGCGAAACAGCAACCTGGTCGTTGACGAGCGGCGTGCCGTCGTAAATCTTAGTGGCGCTGGCACTCTTGAGCTCAACGGTGCGCTTATCAATAGTGAGCGTCTGCTCAGCGTACTTATAACCGCTGTAATTGGCGGCAGAAGCGCGGACCTCAATCACGGTTTCGCCAGCATTGACCGCAGTGATTGTTGCGGGATCGCTAGTCCAGTTGTCATCAGTGGTGCCCTTGACGCGATACTCAAGGTTCACCTTGGTGCCACTTACAGAGGCATCAGCAGTGGCGGCAGCCGCGGCGTGCTTCGTTGCGTCATACGGATAGTCGACACTATTCGGTGTAATGGTAAGACCGTTCTCGGCAGAGAGCTCAGTGATACTGAGCTTGCCCTCATTCTTGGTAATGTCGTAGTTACCCGATTTGAATGCATCGCTCTTGTCAAACTCGATGGCGTTGGCAACCTCACCCTCGGCAACCGTGGTCACGGAGCCGGTGGCGCGGATGTTGGCGACCTCGTCCTCGACGAAGCCATCGCCTGCCACGGTCACAACGGGTTTGGTAAGCGGCGTGCCGTCGTAAGGCTTCGATACCGTCTCACTGGTCAGAACCACGGAGCGCTTGGTGATCTGATAGGTCACCTCATCTTTGCCGCTATAGTTGCCCACACCGGTAACGGTAACCTTCACCGTTCCGACGTTCGTGGCATCTTCACTATAAGAGAGCGTGTAGTCAGTGCCCTCGACCAGCGTCTTATCGCCGTCCTTGACGACAGGCTTCTGCTGCTGGACTTTTCCGTTATAGGTCACATCGGCCGGCTTCTCAACCGTCATGTCCTCACTCTTAATACTCTTGGACGTAATAGAGAGCTGGCCATCGACAATCACGAACCTGACCTTAGAGAAGTTCTGATTGTTATTGGTGAAGTCGCTGGGCTTAAGTTCCATCTTGTAGGTGCCAACATTGGTGCCCTTGGCGGTGGCGTCACCGGTGAAGGTAAAATCGGTTTTCTTATAAAGCTCGTTGGAAGCCTCGAAATCGTAGCCCGAGACAGTTTTCTCGGTGCCGTCGTATTCAACGCTATCGCTATGCTCGGTTATGGTGACAACAACTTCGTTGGCGTCGGCAGTCACAATGAGCTTACCGTACCTGGGGGTCACCCAGTAATCGGCTTCAATTGTGCCTTGCTTGAATTCATAGGTAAAGGTGTTATCGCTCTCGCCCTTCTCGGTCTGGGAGCCAGTAACCTTGATGGTCACGCCCTCGCCATCGACAAAGCCGATGCCTTCGCCCTTGGGGGTTGCGGTAACAGTCTCGTTGATGAGTGCCTTGCCATCGTAAGGCTTGGTGGCACCTACGGAGGTCAGAGTCACAAGGCGCTTGCTAATCGCGATGCCCTCTGAGTCCGTGGCGTACTGGTCCTTGGCATAGTTTGATCCCGTTGCGCGCAGCATCACGCTCTTATAGCCAAAGTGGGTCAGCACAATCTCGGACGGATCACTCGTCCAAGTCTTTCCCTCATTGGCGCTGTACTCAACGTGCAGGGCGTTGCCATGCCTGTCAGTCGCGCTTGCGGTATAAGCGGCAAGCGGCGTACCGTCATAAACCTTCTGGGAGTCGTGTTTATTCCATACGACCCCTTTCTGGTCAATCTGGCCGGGCGTAATCTTGAGAGCGCCGTCTACGGTCTTGACATCAAACTGATCCGTAACATCGTTACCCTTGTCATCCTTCACCACGGCGGTGCCGGTAACGTTGTTGGCGTAGGTACCAGCATCTGTCGCTGTCGGATTCGCGGTTTCTAGACCGGAGACTTTGTACTTTTGATCATGGACCGTGAACTCGGTTTTTTCGAAGCCCTTGACGGAGTGCGGGTTGCCGTCGTAGGCAACTTCATCCGATTTGGCGGTAACCACGATCTCGTATTTGGCTTCACGTTTGGTGACGGTCAGCTCACCCTCGGCCTTGGTGATCTCGTAGTTGTCGAGGTTCGTGTTCTTACCCGCCTTGACGGTGAAGGTATTGGCGCTGGAGCCGACGAGCGTCTGGGAGCCGGTGAAGTCGTAGGTCGCGCCCTCACCCTCAACGAATCCAGTCTCGGTCACGAGCTTGGTCTCACCATTGGTGAGCGGCGTGCCGTCGTACTGCTTGGAGAGGTCGGCGGACTTAAGCGTCACTTTGCGCGCAGAAATAACAACCTTCGTCTCAGCAGTCAGCTGTGTGACTTTGCCATCGACCGTCACGTCAGCGCGCACGGAAACGGGATATTCACCAGCATCCTTGAATGCGGGCGCCGTGGTGGTCCAGTCGGAATCTCCGTACTTGTACTCCACGTCGCTGCTCAGCTTTATATGCTCTTTTGCCTGATTCTTATACTTATCCTCCAGCTCGCTGCCATCGTTGATGGCAGCATCAACTTTCACGCCGTGCGGTTTACCATCATACGTAACATTTTCACCCGTGACGGAAAGGCTCGCCCACAGGGCATCGAGGCGGTAGCCCTTATTATCACTATATATATAAGTAACTTTGTCGCCCGCCTTGCAAATTGCAGAGGCCTGATTGTCGCGGGCCTTATCAAGCCAGCCGATAAATACCTTATCTTTCGCAACGGGCACGGCAGGCGTCACGTCAAACGTGTCGTCCTTTGCAAAGCCATAGTTGTATTTATATTTGAGGTCTTTATTCCACGAAACCAGGTCGGATGGAGTGCCGCCAGACCACGTTGCGCCAGGGACAGACAGATAATAGCCGGCTTCGCCTTTTTTCGCGTTGTAGTAGAACACGATTACGTTATTCTCGCCAGCAATGGCCGTTTGGGTGTTCTTGGACCCCTCGTCGACCTCGTACCCCTTGATCTTCTTGGGACCCCTGGTAACCTCTTGCCCCTTTACCAATCCGGTCACGATCTCGGAGTCAACCACCTTGTCCGCAGCCTTGTCAACGTATTTCACAGTGACAGTTTGATCTTGCGCAACGTACTTGGCGTAGTAGTTAACATTGCTCGAGGCAGTTGCCGGGAAACTCACCGGCTTGCCCGAAATGTTCGGGTTGTCGTACCAGCTATAAAGTTTGTACTTGACCCCGTTATATTCTTTTGTCTTCTCAAGTGCCTGCGCGGTCTCGCGCACCGATACACTATCTCCATCAAGACGATAAGTTTGCGTATCGATCATCTCGTAGCCCGTGTTGCCCGGATTCCACACCCAGAAATCGGCAGTGACGGTAGATTTAGCGACGATCTCAACCGTGCAATCAAGGTGATAGTAACCCGGCTTGGAAATCTTATACGGTTTCAGGATGATGTCCTTCACGTCATCCGGATTTGTGATGCCGTACTCGGACTTATAAGCATCAAACAGCGCGCGCCAGTATTCGCTTTCGCGCGAGAGTACCAATCTGTCGGCGGACGGCTTACCCCAGTCCTTCGGCCATGACACCACACGATTTACAACGTTATCGTATAAGTTGCCAGCTGGTTGGCCATCGGTCTTCATACCAGTAATATTGATACTGCCCATGTTCCATTTCGTTTGGGCGCCGGCTGCCGGATACCAGTCGGCGGCCTGATTGGACGAAGGCAGGGAGCCCTGCCTCACAAAAAAGAAGTAAGCGTCCTGGACGCCCGTCCCCGACGCAGCTGTCACGGTGATTTCCTTAGTGGCAGTCAGCAGCTCGCCATTGGTGCCAGCCCTCTGTGCGGTAATAATCGCCTTTCCTTGCGCGATGCCCTTAACGTTGCCCTGTTGGTCAACGGTAGCGACACGGGTGTCGTCCGAGGTCCACGTGACACCGGATGCATTCGTCGTAAGCTGAATAGTTTCGAACTGCCTGACCGAACTTTCGCCCGAAATGGTGAGGCTGGTAACGACATTGTCGGAGACCACTACGGTAAAGGTCTCCGTGGCCTTCTTGTGGTCTTTATCCGTATTGTACTTCCTCTTGCAGTATTTGTGCTCGATCGTGTAGGTACCAGCACTCTTAAACGAGACCGACGCATTGCTTCCGTTACCGGTAATATCTGCATCGTTCTTGTTCTCACTGGTAACTTTCCACTCATGGGAGTAGCCACGATCGATCCACCAGTAACCGATGTTACTCGTTCCGTTCAGGGTCACCGGCTCGCCGACTTTGGCGTTAATGGTCTCTCCGGCCTTGCCGCTCACATCGCTCGCAACAGAGACATTTTCCTCATTAGCCGCAGCCGCGGCATCGTTCGACGCAGCATTGTTCGAGCCGCCATCGACGCCCTCGGCGTCCTCGATCGGGGTGGCTACCTTTGCCGGCTCGGCGGCCTTTTTCTGCTCGGTCTCGAGCGTGACGCGCGGAGACTGTGCCACGTCGGCAGCGTCTACGGTGTACAAGCCATTGGCATCGGCCTTGAGTTCGCGGTCGGTGCCGCTAACCGTGAGGGTGACCTTGCTCAGCTTGTAGCCGTTGTCCGGCTGAACGGTGAACTCAAAGCTGTCGCTCGTAGGCGCCGTCACCTTTTGGGCCGGCTGTGCAACAACCTGACCCTTGTACGTGATGGAGGCGTTGTTGAGCGTGAGGGCGATATCGGCCGTTGCCGTCTGCTGGGAGGGTTGAGCAGACGGGGCGGGCTGGTCCGACGTAGAGTTATTCTGCGCAGTGGCAGCATTGTCCTGCGAGCTGGGCTGAGCCGCTTGCTCGGACGCCGCCTGAGGCTGTTCCTGCGTATTCGACTGAGCAGTTTCCTGCTGCCCGCTGCTCGACGCACTCTGGTCCGTCGAATCTTGCGCGGCAATAACGCCTGCCTCTTGCAGACCCTCGGCAATCACCCTTGTCGGCACGCCCGAGACCAGCATTGCTACCGTCACGACCACCGTCATAGTCTTGATGCCAAAGGCCTTTGCCAGGCGTGCGGCACCGACAACGTTCAATTCCTGCTCGAATCGATCGTTCTTGCGCATAGTTCCTTACTCCAACAGGTCCCCCGTTCCCTCACACGGGATAGCGTCACCCGGCAAGCCACCGCGCCCTCACGCAGATCATGCCGCCCGAGCAGGTCACCGCGCCCTCACGCGGTCCCTGCCAACGACCAAATTGAACGCGCCGTCTGGCAGAACGACGCAAATCAACAGAATCAGACATAGTCAATATACTACAGAGATAGACCAAATTTGGACGTTAAACATCATTGCTGGGCCAGCATTTCGATAACGTCGCACAACGTACCTTTTGTCATAGGCCAAAATGGCAGCCACCCATGGCGCATGAGCGTCTATACTCAACCGAATGAGCGTTTCTTTTACACATAGGGCACGTCCCGGGGTACGCATCGTCTGTGCGGTGCTGCTGGCGCTTGTCGCGCTAACGCTCACCGCTTGCGGGGACTCGTCGGACGAAACCTCTGGGGCAGATTTCTCGACACCCAAGCATATCTCCCCGTCGGCCTTTCATGCCGATGCGGCACAATCATCCAACGGCGCCTCTATCGACACCTCGTGCGTAAACGCCGGCTACGTTGGAGCGGCGGCCGCCAACCAGCAACGACTTAAGTTTCTCGTCACCAGCGGGCAGGCTACTTACAGCTACGACCTGCCGCAGGACGGCGCGGCCATCATTTTGCCCCCTCACGTTTGGCGACGGCGCTTATAGTTTCGTGTGATGCAAAACACCTCGGGCGACAACTATGTCGAGCTGCTCAGCGCAACTGCCTCGGTAGCGTTGAGCGATGAGCGGGCGCCCTTTACCGTGCCCAACGTGTATTGCAATTACACCGATACCAGCGCATGCGTTAAAAAAGCGCGCGAACTGACCAAAGGCGCCCAAAACCAGGGCGATGCCGTAAAAGACATCTGTCAGTGGGTGGTAGATAACGTTTCCTACGACAACGACAAGGCATCCAAACTTAAGCAGGCCACGGGCTATGTCCCCAATCCCGACAAAACCCTGACAAGCAAAAAAGGCATCTGCTTTGATTACGCCAGCCTGAGAGCCGCTATGCTTCGTAGCGTGGGCATCCCCACAAAAATTGTCACCGGCTATGTATCCCCCGACCAGATCTATCATGCGTGGATCATGGTCTATATCGATGGTACCTGGAAAAGCGCGCAATTTAGCGTAGACAGAAACACGTGGTCGCGCGTGGACCTGACATTCGCCGCGAGCGGGGATAACAAAAACGTGGGGGACGGAAAGGAGTACACCGATCGTTATGTATACTGAGCAGTGTCAAATAGCTTGTACGAAAGCAGGGAGATAAATGGCGAAAAGGTTATTGGAGAGCAGCGCGGTCAGCGCTTTTTGCGACAGTATCGCCACCATGCTTTCCGCAGGCATTCAGACCGAAGAAGCCGTCTACATGCTTGCGGAAAAACGCGAGCAGTCGCACTTTAAAACAGTATGCGATGGCGTGTATGCCAAGCTCATCCATGGCGCCGGACTCGCGACCGCCATGGAAAGCACGGGCGCTTTTCCAGAATACGCCGTCGAGATGGTGCGTATTGGTGAGGCATCCGGACGCATTGAGCGCGCCCTGCGCAGCCTGGGACGCCACTACGACAGCGAGGGTCGTATCTTTAATAAATTGCGCAACGCCGTGGTCTATCCGGCAGCGCTCCTGTGCATTATGAGCTGCATCCTTATATTTACCGTAGCCTTCATTTTGCCGACGTTCACCGACGCCTATTCCAATATCTCTGGCTCTCTTACGTCTGGCTCGTTCTCCATGATCGGCGCATCCGCCGTGATTGGCTGGATCGCGCTTGTCGTGGTGCTTGTGGCCACGGCCATCGCGCTCGCTGTGGCCGTACTCGCGCGCACCGAAACCGGCCGTATCCGCGTTATCAAGATGTTCGAAAAGTTTCCGCTCACCAGGGACGCCATGTACCAGCTGGCCGTCTCGCGCTTTGCCAGTGCGCTTTCGGCCTTTGTCGCCTCGGGCGTACAAGACGGCATTGCCGTGGAGCGCGCAGCGGCGGCGGTCGATCACGGCGAGCTGAGCGCCAAGCTACAGCGGGCGCATCAGAGCATGGTCAGCTTGGACAACCCGCGCAGCCTGGGCCAGGCAATCAACGAAAACAACGTGTTTGAGCCCATCTACGGACGTATGCTCACCGTGGGCATCCACTCCGGCTCCGCTGACGAGGTGCTCGGGCAGCTGGCCGGCATCTTCTTTGACGATGCCATCTCGCAACTCGACGCCGTGGTCGATAACGTCGAGCCGGTGCTTGCCGGGTTTTTGACCGTCGCCGTGGGAGCCACGCTCATCGCCGTCATGCTGCCGCTCATCGGTATCATGGGTTCTATCGCCTAGCTGCAGAAAAGACGTTTTCGCATGTTTCACGAGATAACCGACAAAGAGCTGCGGGCACGCAAGCGGCGGAGCATTATAGCCGCCGCGGTGGCCGTGCTTCTTGTTGTCGCCATCGCCGGCGGGGCGTTTTTTATCCGCCGCGCGCAGCGCGAACAGGGAGCCGTGGCACTTCGCAATTCCATTCTTAACTCCGCACGGCAATGCTGCGCCATAGAGGGTAGCTACCCCAAGACAGTCGAGCACCTCGAAGAGCACTACGGCCTCATCATCGACCATGACGACTACGTTGTAAGCTACGAGCACCTCGCGGACAATATCGTGCCTAGCGTGGTGGTGATGCCGCGATGAGCCATGTCGACGAAACCGCAGGCAGCAACCGCATCACCGCACTGTCCAAGCTATCCGAAGCCTCTGCAAGGAGCAATACCGAGCGCAAGCATCGCAGGCTCTTCCCGCTGCTGCTGCTCTGCGTGTTCTTTATCGCACTACTGCTGGCCCTGATCGCCGGCGTCAACGTGTATCGGCACGTCTCCGACGTACAGGCCGCTAACGTTTCCCATCGCGAGGGTATCGAGCTTATCTGCAATATCGTGCGCGCCAACGACGCCAAGGGCGCCGTCGCCGTCGGAGACGGTCCCGAGGGCAAATCGCTTGTGATTGTCCAAAACCTCGATTCTGGCACCTACGAAACGCGTTTGTATCTTTACAAGGGCAGCATCGTGCAGGAATACAGCCTGGCAGGAACGGAATACACCCCCTCCAAGGCAAGCAAGATTACCGATTCATCGAGCTTTGCCTTTACGTACGACAACGGCCTTTTGACCGTTACCACCGATCAGGGCACCTGCGAAGTCGCCCTCCGCTACCTGCAGGGAGGCGAGTGGCATGTCCTTGGCGAACGCACATAACGATTCTCAACACATTAAATCGACTACGGCATTTGTAGTCGAGACGCTCATCCTGCTGGTTGCCCTTGTTTCGTCCATGGGCGTCCTGACGCAGCTATTTTCCCGATCCATCGCGGCATCTCAACAGTCCGAACGCCTATGTCAGGCGGTCAACGTGGCAGAAAACGCCGCCGAGGAGTTCGCCGCCGATCCTGCCGGCGTCGCTGCGGGTAAAAAGGTGGGACGCGGCGTCGCCTTAAAGGGCCGCGACGGCTACAAGGTCTCCTGCGAGACCGCGCAGGTCGAGCGAAGCACGGGCACGCTATGGCGCGCGCGCATCACCGTGTCCGACAGCCAGGGCAAGGTTTACTCCCTCGATACGTCCCGTTATGTTAGCGAGGTGAGGTAGATGTCCCATCAGCCAAACGAAGGCATACGCATTGGGCCTGTCAGCCTGCTCACGCTCGTCTCCGTGCTCCTGCTCGCCGTACTTGCCATGCTCTGTGCAACCACGTCCAATGCGACGCTGGAAATGTCAAAGCGCCAAGCCGCTACCTCCACGAGCTCCTACAGCATCGAATCGTGCGGCCAGGCCATGCTTGCCGTTCTGGACGACGCCGCCCACGCAAACGGGACGGATGCGGCCTCGGCTGTTTCCGGCGTCGGTGCGCAACTCGATGCCATCGAACAGGACGCAAAGGCCAACGCCGATACCACGGATTTGGACATCGACGCCTCCGTTGACGGAACGTCCGTCCTGTTTACCATCTGTGCTCGCAACGGACGAAAGCTCGATGCCCGCGTAACATTTGCCGACGACCTTTCCTATTCCATCGACGAATGGAAAGTCACCACGACCCAAAACGATCAAGCCGACTCCGACACCCTGTGGACCGGCTCCGCCGCCAACTGACACCGATAAGGAGAACTCTCATGCAGCTCAAGGAATTGCTTCAACAGATGATCGATGCAAAGGCATCGGATGTCTTTATCATTGCGGGGCTTCCCCTGTCCTATCAAAAAAGTGGCATTATGGTTCGAACCGACAGTACACCGCTCATGCCGGGCGATACCGAGGAATACATCACCGGTATTTACGAACTCGCCAATCGCGATATCGAGCTGTTCCGCGGCAACGTCAACCACGATGACGACTTTAGCTTTGCCGTGCCGGGCGTCAGCCGCTTTCGCGCAAACATCTTCCGCCAGCGCGGGTCGTTCGGCGCGGTTATCCGCGTGATCCCGTTTGGCCTTCCCAACTCTCGGGAGATGCATATCCCCGAGCAGGTACTGCGCCTGGGCGACTTTACGCGCGGCTTGGTACTGGTCACCGGACCGGCCGGCAGCGGCAAGTCCACCACCCTCGCCTGCATTCTCGACCGCATGAACCACACCCGCCAGGGGCACATCATCACCATGGAAGACCCCATCGAGTATGTGCACCGTCACGGCAGCTGCATCATTACGCAGCGCGAGATCCCCACGGATGTCGCCACGTATGCCGAGGCGCTGCGCTCGGCCATGCGCGAGAGCCCCGATGTGATCTTGCTGGGCGAGATGCGCGACACCGAAACCATCAGTACCGCCGTCTCCGCAGCCGAGCTGGCGCAGCTGGTCCTATCCACGCTGCACACCACCAGCGCCGCCGATACTGTCGAGCGCATCCTGGACGCCTTCCCGCCCAACCAGCAACGCCAGGTTCGCATCCAGCTCTCGATGGTGCTGCAGGCTACGGTCGCCCAGCGCTTGGTGCCCGCAATCGACGGTGGAACCACCCCGGTGTTTGAGGTCATGGTCATGAACACGGCCATCCGCAACCTTATCCGCGAGGAAAAGTCCCATCAGATCGATTCCGTCATTGCCGCCGGCGGCGCGCTCGGCATGCAGACCATGGACCAAGGCCTATTCAAGGCCGTAAAGGATGGCATCGTGGCCAAAGATGTCGCCTTGCAGCACGCCAACCACCCAGAGGCCCTTGCCCGCCATTTCGAAGCCGAGGGCATGTAGGAATTTAAAAGGCATCAGAGACGCAGATAGCAGGCCCGTCCCCGATACCCGGGGACGGGCCCTTTTTCTTAAGCACAGCACAAAAGGGGGCCGGACACAGCCCATTCGAGTTGCATCCGGTCCCGGCCTCGGCCCATATGTCCAAGACAGAAGCTCTTTTATGCCTCGTCTGCGACCTCGGGCGTAATCTCAGAAACGTCCTCGCCGGCGTTCTCCGCAGGCTCCTCCGCGTCTTCGCCGTCGAGCTCCTTCTTGTCGCTCTCCATGCGGGCAACGGCGCACACGCGGTCGTCATCGCTCACGGTCATCATCTTGACACCCTGCGTGGTTCGACCGGTCTGGCTGATCTCGTCGGTCTTGACGCGAATGACCGTCGCGCCCTCCGTCACGATAAACAGCTCATGCTGCGGGCCGACCGCCTTCATGGCCGCAAGGTTGCCCTTGCGCTCGGTCATTTGGATGGTGTAGACACCCTGGCCGCCGCGGTTTTGCTCCGGATAATCCGAGACCGGCGTGCGCTTGCCGTAGCCGCACTCGGTAATGACAAACAGGTCGCCCTCGCCGTTGGTGACCTCCATGCCCAGGACACTCACGCCGTCCTTCATGCCAATGCCGCGGACACCGCTGGTGTCGCGGCCGGTAGCGCGAACTTGGTCCTCGGGGAACATGATCGCCTTGCCCGCAGTGGTGGCCATGATGATCTTGTCGCCCTCGCGTACGCGGCGCACGGCGAGCAGCGCGTCGTCGTCCCTCAGGTTGATGGCGATTAGGCCATCGCGGCGGCTGCGATCATAGGCGCTCATCACGGTCTTCTTGACCATGCCGTTCTTGGTGGCAAACATCAGGTACTCATCGGCGGGGAACTCACGACAGCTAATGACGCTCGCGATCTTCTCGCCCTCCTCAAAGGGAAGCAGGTTGACGATTGCGGTGCCGCGCGCCTGGCGCGTACCAACCGGCAGCTCGTGCACCTTCAGACGGTAGACCTTGCCCTTGCTCGAGAAGAACAGCACATACTCGTGGGTGGACGCGATAAACATCTCGTCGATAACGTCGTCCTCTTTAAGGTTGACGCCCGACACGCCCTTGCCGCCGCGCTTCTGGGCGCGGTAAGCGGCCACCGGGATACGCTTCACATAGCCGGTGTGGGTGATGGTCACGACCATGTCCTCGTCGGCGATGAGGTCCTCGACGTCCAGATCCTTCTCGACCTGGCTGATCTCGGTGCGGCGCTTGTCGCCAAACTTCTTGGAGATCTCGCGCATCTCTTCCTTGATGACGCCCAGAATCTTCTCCTCGTGCGTCAGCAGGTCCTCGTAGTAGGCGATAGCACGGCGCAGGCCGTCCAGCTCTTCCTGGATCTTATCGCGCTCCAGGCCGGTCAGGCGACGCAGCTTCATCTCGAGGATGGCCGTGGTCTGCTCGGGCGTAAAGCCAAAACGCTCAATCAGGCGGCTGCTGGCCTCGGCATCGGTCTGCGAGGAGCGGATGATGCTAATGACCTCGTCGATATGGTCGAGGGCCATAAGGTAGCCCTCAAGGATATGTGCACGGGCCTGGGCCTTTTTAAGGTCAAAGTGGGTGCGGCGGGTGACTACATCGACCTGGTGGTCGATGTAGTGTTGCAGCATCTCGCGCAGGCTCAGGCATTTAGGAACGCCGTTGACGAGCGCCAGATTGTTGGCACCAAAGGTGGTCTGCAGCGAGGTGTACTTATACAGGTTGTTAAGTACGACCTGCGGGATAACGCCCTTCTTGAGCTCAATGACCAGACGGATGCCCTTTTGGTTGGACTCGTCGCGCATGTCCGAGATGCCCTCGATGCGCTTGTCGTTTACGAGCTGGGCGATTTTCTCCTGAAGGGTGCCCTTGTTGACCATGTAGGGAATCTCGGTAAAGACCAGGCGGCTGCGGCTGGTCTTGGTGGACTCCACATGGGCCTTGGCGCGCACGGTGATGGAACCGCGGCCGGTCTCGTAGCTCTGCCTAATGCCGGCGCTACCCATGATGATGGCACCGGTGGGAAAGTCCGGGCCGGGCATAATCTGCATGAGCTCGTCGACGGTGGCGTCGGGATTGTCGATCAGGTAGCAGGTGGCCTCGATCGCCTCGGTGAGGTTATGCGGGGCGATATTGGTGGCCATGCCTACAGCGATGCCTTGGCTGCCGTTAACCAGCAGGTTGGGGAAGCGTGCGGGCAGTACCACGGGCTCGGCGAGCGACTCGTCGTAGTTGGGCTGCCAGTCGACGGTATCCTTCTGCAGGTCGCGGAGCAGCTCCATGGCGGGCTTTGCCAGACGGCTCTCGGTGTAACGCATAGCTGCGGCACCGTCGCCGTCGATGTTGCCAAAGTTGCCGTGGCCGTCGATAAGCGGCGTGCGCATGGAGAACCACTGCGCCAGACGAACCATGGTCTCATAGACCGCGGAGTCGCCGTGGGGGTGGTACTTACCGATAACTTCGCCGACCGTCCAGGCCGACTTCTTGTGCGGGCGGTTGGGGTAGATGCCGCTCTCGTTCATGGCGTACAGGATGCGGCGGTGCACCGGCTTTAAGCCGTCGCGCACGTCCGGCAGGGCGCGTGCCGTAATGACCGACATCGAGTACTCGATAAACGACTGCTTCATCTCGCGGCCAAACTCCGAAATCTGGAGCTGGCCGCCGTTGATGTCCTCGCCGGCCGAGGCGCCGCGATCGACCGCGCCAAAGCTCTCCTCGAGCTCGGCGTCGTCATCCTCTTCCTCTTCATCCTCGACATCGGGGTTGTAGGAATCCGTATCGCCGTCCTCGCCCTGCTCGGCGCGGGCGAGCAGGCGCTTCAGATCATCGGGCATACCGGCGTCGCCGGCCTCGTCCATACCCTCGTTGCTGTTGATATCGTCTGCCACGTTACCTCCTCATGGTTTGCGTGGTCCATTAGTTCCCTACCACGGAGACGGCTTTTCCAGGTGCCGCAGATTCGCCCGAAAGAGGAGGGAAGCGTACTTGGGTACGCAACCGACGATTGAGGGCGAAGGTGCGGTGGCTGGGAAAGCCGAACAGGTTAGGCATCTAAGAAGCGTGCATCATGCGCGTGTTTTTCAATGTACTCGCGGCGATAGCCCACCTCGGAACCCATGAGCTCGCGTACGGCACGGTCCGCCACCACGGCATCCTCGATCGTCACGCGCTGCAAAATGCGGGTCTTGGGGTCCATCGTCGTCGAGGCAAGCTGCTTGGGGTCCATCTCACCCAGGCCCTTGTAGCGCTGGACGGTATAGCCCTTGCGCTTCTTGGTGATCTTGCCATCCTTGGCCTTGCCGTCCTCGTCGTTGTCGTCGGGGTTCAGGCCCAGGCTCTGAATGGTGTCGCGCAGAATCTCGTCTTCGGGCTGTCGGCCGTTGGGATACACGTAGTGGATCTTGTTGCGCACCTTAATGCCAAAGATGGGCGGGCAGGCAACATAGACATAGCCGGCATCGATCAGCGGACGCATGTACTTGTAGAAGAACGTCAGCAGCAGGATGCGGATATGCGCACCGTCGACATCTGCATCGGTCATGATGATGATCTTGTGGTAGCGCGCCTTGGTGATATCGAAGTCGCCGCCGTCGCCGGCGCTCGTCGTGACGCCGCAACCGATCGCGGTGATCAGCGACTGGATGGTGTCGCTCGAGAACGCACGATGGTCGCCCACGCGCTCGACGTTCAGAATCTTGCCGCGCAGGGGCAGAATCGCCTGGATGTCTCGGCGACGGCCGTCCTTGGCCGAACCGCCTGCCGAGTCGCCCTCTACGATGAAGAGCTCGGTCAGCTCGGCATCGCGCACCGAGCAGTCGGCGAGTTTGCCGGGCAGCGACGCCGTCTCGAGCAGGCTCTTGCGACGGGTCGCCTCGCGCGCCTTGCGGGCGGCGTTGCGGGCCTTGCAGGCCTGCTGCGCCTTCTTGACGATCTCGCGGGCGGGCTTGGGGTGCTCCTCGAGGTAGTCGGCAAGACCGTCGGTCACGATCTTGAGCGTAAGCGTGCGCATGTAGGAACTACCGAGCTTGGCCTTGGTCTGGCCCTCAAACTGCGGATCGGGCAGCTTGACCGAGATGACGGCCGAGAGACCCTCGCGCACGTCGTCACCGCTCAAGTTGGCCTCTTTCTCCTTAAGCAGGTTCTGCTTGCGGGCGTAATCGTTAATCACGCGGGTGAGGGCGGTGCGGAAGCCCTCGAGGTGCATGCCGCCCTCGGGGGTGTAGATGTCGTTGGCAAACGACATGACGTTCTCGCCATAACCGGCGTTCCACTGCAGGGACACCTCGACCTCGCCCATCTTGGCCACGGGCGCATCCGGGTCCGATTTACCCTCAATGTAGATGGGCTCCTTAAAGGCCTCGGGGACGTCCTTGCCGTCGTTGAGGAACTTGACGAAGTCGATGATGCCGCCCTCGTAGCAAAACTCCTCCACGCGGGGAGCCGCCTCACGCTCGTCAGTCAGCACGATCTTGAGGTTCTTGTTGAGAAACGCCGTCTCTTGCAGACGATTGTGCAGTGTATCGAAATCGTAGACGCAGGTCTCGAAGATCTCGTCGTCGGGCCAGAAGGAGACGGTGGTGCCCGTCGAATCCGAGGTGCCCACGACCTCCATCTTCTTGACGGTCTTGCCGCGCGAGAATTCCATCTCGTAGATATTGCCGTCGCGGCGCACCTGCACGACCACGCGCTTGGACAGGGCGTTGACAACGGAGATGCCCACGCCGTGCAGACCGCCGGAAACCTTATAGGCCGAGTTATCGAACTTACCGCCGGCGTGAAGGATCGTCATGACGACCTCGAGCGTCGGAATCTTTTTGACAGGGTGCTCGTCGACGGGGATGCCGCGCCCGTTATCGACGACCGTAATGGAGTTGTCGGCGTGGACCGTCACCTGAATCTCGGTGCAGAAACCGGCCATGGCCTCGTCGACGGAGTTGTCAACGATCTCCCACACCAGGTGGTGCAGACCGCTGGCGCTCGTCGAGCCGATATACATGCCCGGGCGCTTACGGACGGCTTCGAGACCCTCGAGGATCTTAATTTCGCCGCCATCGTAATCGTTTTCGTTTGCCACACGTCCTCCTTCGGTTAAGAAAATCTGTATAGCCTTACTATTTTATCGTAAAAAATACCCTCGGGGACGAGGGTATTTGCCTATACAAGGCCACCAGATGCGATTTAAGACTCTTTTTTGCTTTGCACGCCCTTGGCCCACTCGGCACTGGCCCTCATGGCGTTCTGGAGGGCCTCACGCAGTTTTTGGTCTTCGATGGGCGATACCTGGCGCTCGATCTCGGCGCGCTCGGCTTCATTCAGATCGGCATGCGGCGCGGGCGGGCGCGGGGGCGCGACCGGGCGCAGGCGCTCCTTTGCCGCGGGCGGCGTGTGGCCGGGACGGGTCGTCTTAAATACCAGGCCATCCACATGCGCGCCGGCACGCTCCATGCGTGCGCGGATTATCTCGCGCAAAAGTGTCATCTCCTGTGTCCACGAGGGCGAATCGAGATACACCAGCAGCTCGTTGGACTCGGGGAGATAACGCAGCCCCGTCACATGCCGG
Organism: Collinsella sp. HCP28S3_B9; assembly: GCF_052066095.1. NCBI lineage: Bacteria > Bacillati > Actinomycetota > Coriobacteriia > Coriobacteriales > Coriobacteriaceae > Collinsella > Collinsella sp. HCP28S3_B9. The sequence goes on along the minus strand of NZ_JBQHST010000005.1, from coordinate 34,888 downwards.
CCCTCGCGCGTGCCCGAGCATACCGCGTTCCAAGCACGGTAGACCGCACGCGATTCCTCGGCGGCCTCCATTTGCGCACGACGCTCGGGCGTAGCCGACGCCAAGATGCGCTGGCGCTCGGCACCCAAAAAGTCACTGAAGGCAGCCGTGCCGTTCTCACGCTCGTAATTAGCATGCCTCACCCATGCTCACCACCTTGGCTCGATCAAGCAACTCATCGGTAAAGTATCCCAAATTGGTGGTGGTTATGACTGTCTGGATGTCGTCGCCGATCAGCTGCAAAAAAGCGGCGCGGCGATCGCCGTCGAGCTCGCTCATCACGTCATCCAAAAGCAGCAGCGGGGCGGTACCCAGAATATCGCGGGCTACGGCCACCTCGGCCACCTTCCAGGCCAGAACCAACGTACGTTGCTGACCCTGACTGGCAAACGATCGGGCCGAGCGGCCGGCGACCGAAAACTCAATCTCGTCGCGGTGCGGACCCACGAGTGTCACGCCGCGGCGGATTTCCTCGTCGGCACGCTCGTCGAGCGCCGCGAGCATGCGCTCGTATGCCCAGCCCCTCAGCTCCTCGCGGTCATCGGTCTGGGGCAGCTCCCCCAACGTGGACGCATAGGCCACATCGGCCTCCTCCCCGGACGCAACCAGCCCGTAGGCATTGCGCACGTGGGCGTCCAAGCGATCGAGCAGGGCCAAGCGGTGCACCAGCAGGGCCGATCCGGCGCGGGCAATCGACTCATTCCACGCACCGAGCATCTCACGGCAGCACCATGTCTCTTTGAGCAGGGCGTTGCGCTGCGTCACGCAGCGGCCGTAGGCGCTTGCCAGATCGGCATAGCGAGCGCTCAGCTGCACGCCAAAGTCGTCGAGCGCGGCGCGACGCACGCTGGCACCACGCTTAACCATATCCAGATGATCGGGGCAGAACAAAACACTCGGCAGCACGCCGCGCACGCCAGAGGCGGCGCATCGCTTGCCGTTGCGGCTAAACGAACGCTTACCGTCCTCCACACATAGCCCCATGTCCAGCACGCGGCCATCGCCCTCGAGCCTAAGCTCGGCCTTGCACAAACCCGTGCCGTCGTGCACAAGCTCGACGGCAGTGGAATGCCTAAACGAGGCGCCGCTCGTTAGCAGCTGCAGCGCCTCTATGAGGTTGGTCTTTCCCGCCGCGTTGGGCCCCGCGAGCACCGTCACGCCATCGCTCAGTTCCAGGCGATAGCTATCGAAGCTGCGGTAGCGCGCGACGGAAAGATCGCGGGCGAACATGGCCATAGGGCGCCGCTAGATGCGCACCGGCATGACCAGGTACAGATAGTTGATCTTGTCGTAGGACTTAAAGATGCCGGCCTGCGAGTAGCTCTTGAGCTCCAGCGTGATCTCCTTCTCCTTGGACAGGGCGTTGAGACAGCCAAAGATGTAGTGGTAGTTAAAGGCAATGGTGCCCGACTCGCCCTCGGCCTCGACATCGATCGTCTCCTGCGCCAGATCCTGGTCATTGGAGATGGAGGACAGGCCCATCTGGCCGTTCTCGACATCGATCTCAAACTTGACGGCGGGGTTTGCGCTCGCGATGACCGCCACGCGCTTGAGGGCGGCATTAAAAGCCGCCACGTCGATCTTGACGCTCGTTACGCACGAATCGGGGATGAGCTGCTTGTAGTTGGGATACACACCCTCTATGCGGCGCGACACGTAGGTGGTGTTGCCGGCCTCAAAGACAACCTGGGTGTCGGTGGCACCGATCATAATGGTCGCCTGGCTCGCCATGATGCTCAGGGCGTCGTTGAAGGCATCGGCCGGCACGTTGAGCTCAAAGGAGCCCTCGAGCGTCGAGGTCTCCACCTGCGTATCGCACACGGCCAGACGGAAGGAGTCGGTCGCCACCAGGCGCACGGTGTTGTTTTCGACTCTCATATGCACACCGCCCAGGATGGGGCGGGCCTTGTCGGTCGAGGTGACGCGCCACACGCGGCTGACCATCTCGGACAGAATGTCGGTCGGGAGCTCAACGGCGCTCTCGATGGCATAGGCCGGGAACTCGGGGAAATCGTTGGCATCGAGCGTATTCAGGCGGAAGGAACTCTTCTCGCAACCGATCAGCACCTGGCGCTCCGAAAGCTCAAAGGTAACTGGGGCATCGGGAAGGGTCTTGGTGATGTTGGAGAGCATCTTGCAGGGGATTACCATCTCACCTTCCTCTTCCACATGTGCCGCGATGCGGTGACGAATCGAGATAGTGTAGTTAGAGGTTTGGAATTCCAAGATGCCGTCTTGTGCCTTGATGAGCACGCCCGACAGAATAGGGAGGGTGGATGCCGAAGCGACACCCTTCATGACGACGCCGATTGCTTGCGTAAGCGAGCTCTGGCTGACGGTGAACTTCATCTTTTAATACCTTTCTATAGATATAAATATCTTAATAATAGTAATAGTACTGACGAAACTGTTGATTACTCCCAAACATGCAGGTCAAACCCAAAAAGAGAATCGACAGTTCCCTGTGTGCAACAGGGGTCGTTTTCCACGTTCAAAACCTGCGCAAAACTTTTCATCGGAGCGGGCTGGGTTTTAGACACCTTATGCCCGCGGTTTCGACAAGTTTTCAACAGGTGTGCCTATTTCCCTACGAGCGCAGTGTAATTTTGTCTCGTAGCGATTTGAGGTCCTCGGTCACGGTCCGGTCTTCCTGGATCATCTTCTGGACTTTTTTGTAGCTCGTGCTGACGGTCGAGTGGTTGCGGTTGCCAAACTCCGCACCCACGGCGGTGGTTGTCATCTCGCACATCTCGATCGCTAGGTAGATGGCGATATGGCGCGCCTTGGCGATATTGGCATTGCGGCGCGGACCAATGAGCTCCTCATGCGTCACGCCGTACTGCTCCTCGATAACAGACTGAACTGTCTGCACGTTGATCTTTTTGGCCGACGTGTCGAAGTACTGGCTGGCGATGGCATCGATGTCGTCGAAGCTCAGCTCGCTACCCTCGCGCTCGCGGTCGCCCGCCTCCCCGGCGCAGCGCTCGCAGAAGCTCTCGAGCTCACGGATGTTGGTGCCCGATACCTCCGCCATGTGTTTAAAGTGCTCGTCGGTCAGATGTCCGCTGTCGCCACCGTAGGCCGCCAGCAGCGAGTCGTCGCCCGCCTCGGGCGCCGCCGCGATCGTGTTCTCGTAATAGCGCTGCAGAATCTTGTACTTCATCTCGTAGCTGGGCTCTGCTACCAAGCAGAGCATGCCGGCGTTAAAGCGGCTGGTCAGGCGCTCGTCCATGTTCAGGTCCTTGGGCGCACGGTCTGCGGCAATCACGACCTTCTTGTTGTTGCGGATAAACTCGTCCATGAGCTGGAAAAAGTAGTCCACGCTCGCGCGTTTGCCGATGATGTTTTGGATGTCATCGATGATGAGCACGTCCACGCCGTGGTATGCCTGCATGATGGGAGCGTTACTCTTCTTTTGGCGGTCGAATTCTGTCATCAGATCATCGATGTATGCCTGTGAGTTGGCGTATTTCACTTTGATCTCGGGCGACTTCTCGGCGAGCTCGTTTTTGATGGCGAGCAGCAGGTGGGTCTTGCCCAAGCCCGATTTGCCATAGATGAACAGGGATGTGCAAGTACCGCGTTCGTCTGCGAGTGCGGCGAATTTAAGCGCCGAACGATAGGCGTGGCTGTTTTCGGGGCCGTAGACAAAGTTTTCGAAGGTGAATTTTGAGTTGGCCACGAGGGGCGCGCCATCGGCGTTCTGCTCGCCCGGCGCAGCAGCCGCAGGCACGCTCACAGGCGATGTCGAGACTGGTTTTGCGCTCTTGGCGGGTGCCACGCCCTTCATCTGATTCATCATGCGGCGGAAATCGTCGGCCGACAGCGTGTTTTTGATCGCGACGCCCGGTTCTTCGCCCGGCGCCGCGTCGTGCGCGACGGGCATGTGTGAAACGCTGGGCGCGGTTGCTACCGGCACGGCTGTTGCGTGGGGCATGGTTTCACGGGAAACATCGCTCGCATTGGTCTCCGGAGCCGCCACGGGGGCGACGGTCGTCAAAGGGGGAGTGACGGGTGCCGCCCCTGTGGCGCCTGTCGTGGGACCCTGCGGGGCCACGATGTTGAGCGCGATCGGCGCAAAGGCAATCTCTTCTAGGTAGTGCTCGATAGTCGGCTGGTGCTTTTTGAGCTGCGCAATGGCAAAGCGCGACGGTGCCTCGATGGTCAAGGTGTCCTCGGTCAGGCTCACGGCACGCGATTGCCCCAACATGTTGATGAGGCGTGCATCTTGGCCGTCGCGCTGGCAAAAGGCGATGGCATCCTCCAGGATGATGCTTGCTTCCTCGTCCACTGTCTCTCCCGTTCCTTAACTTTGGGCACGCACGCGAGCGCTGCCGAGTTCGGTCAGATGGTATTTCTGACCGTGTTTGATTACCAAGCCGGCCTGCGCCAAGTCATTGAGTGTGCGTGACCACGTGGGCGCGGAGTTTCCAAATGCTCGCGCCAGGTCGGTGGCGCCGCACTCTTGGTTTTGAGCCAGATATCCCAGCGCCGCGTTGCCGCGCTCGCTCACAAATACGTCCGGTTGCGGCTGTGCGTATTGATTCGCCGCATTAGGATACATCATTTGAGCTGCTGGTTGTTGAGAACTCTGCATGGTTGGCATCGGCTGTTGAAAACTTTGCGGCCACTGTTGGTATGGCTGCGGCGGCATCTGCTGGGCCCAGGGATTGTACGGCTGCGGCATCTGCTGATACGGCTGCTGATAGCCCTGGGGATACTGCTGCATATATTGCTGGGAGTATCCCTGCTGCGGCATATATTGTCCCGGATATGCCTGCGGGTACGGTTGGAAGCCCATCTGCCGAGCTCCTTGCATGCCCGTCACCTGCTGCATCGCGGCTGCATCCGAATCGGCCGGGACCATGGACTCCGCCGAGCCTTGAGTTGTCGTCTGTCCCGCGGGCTGGGGGTCCTGCATGGGCGGCATGCCGGGTTGATGCATCTGCTGCGAAACCATGGGCTGTTGTAGTGGGGACGCGGCCATGGTTTGCTGCGGAGTCATCATTGCTTGCTGTGGAAATGCTCCCGGCAGTGGGTATTCCGACCCCTGGGCCTCGGGGCGCACGGCTGCCCCGCGCCCTCCCGCGCGCTCAATTTCCTGCACGCGCTTGGGGTCGAGGCTCACCGTGACGACGGTGCCGTTGCCCATGTTATCTTCGATGGAGACTGCCCCGCCGGCGTTTTCCAGGTATTCCTGCACCATGGGAAAACCTGCCCCGGTGCCGCGTATATACCGCTTCATCTTGCTGTTTGCGCTGGTGACGCCAAAGTCGAAGGCGCGCTCTTTGTCGTCGATGCCCGGACCTTGGTCGGCAAAGCGGATAGTTTCCCCGCCGTCCAGGATCGAGATAATGGGCTCGGCAAAGTGGGCGTGGATAAAGTTTTCGACAATCTCGCGGATAACCATGAGTGAGATGTGTCCGCCTTGCTCTTTCATGCACTGGTAGACGGTGTTAGTCGTCTCTTCCAGATACGTGCGGATGTCTTGCGGCTCGATGACGATCACGCGCGGGGTCGAAAGCATGTCGTCATAGACGGCGATGCGCGCCGCATACATGGTTTTCGGTGTCTGTTTCGATGTCTGCTCGCCCTCTTTGCGCTCTTCGCGTACGCCGTTGATGTGCTCGTTGTCGGGTGCCGGGTCACCGGAATCGACCATGGTGTAAAAGTCGTCAGACATGCCGCTCGCAATCTTTCAAAAGGTTTCGGATAAATAGTAGCTCACCGCGCAATGTTTCTCATCTTTCGACAAGTTTTCAAAACATGTTGAAAACTTTGGAAAATGGGCGAAAAGTTCTCAACATTGCCAACATGACCTGTCGAAAACTCGGTGAAATATCGTGAAAAGTTGGAGTCATACTCAAAAACTCATCCGGCTTATGGCGGAACCGTGTGAACTGCGCAACCTTTTACCTTTGATTTCTTGACATTTGAACATTGATTTCCCTACAATCTTCAAGCTCACGTGTCTATATCTGCGTCCGCGCCCTCGCGGACACTCGAAATGCAGCAGGAGGAACTTAAGATGAAGCGTACGTATCAGCCTAATAAGCGTAAGCGTGCCAAGACCCATGGCTTCCGTGCCCGTATGGCCACCAAGGGTGGTCGTGCCGTGCTCGCCCGTCGCCGCGCCAAGGGCCGCAAGCGTCTCACTGTCTAGCAGCGATACACACATCTCGCATGAAGACTATTAAGTCTCGGCAAGATTTCGAGCATGTGTTCAGTCAGGGGCGTCGTTTCAATCATCCTCTGATTCGAATGACCATATGTGAATCGGTTGGCGAAGGCGACTCTGGAAGGGTCGCCTTCGTTGGTGCTAAACGACTCGGTTGCGCAGTTGTGCGCAATCGTTCTAAGCGTGTGATGCGCGAGGCCGCCCGCAGCTGCGGATTTCCCGTTGCGGGTTATGACATCATCTTGTTCGCGACCCCCAAGACGAGGATCTCGTCGCCGGAGGAGATGAACGAGGCATTGCGTTCGCTTGTGATACGCGCCGGCGTTGCCGGGGAGGAGCGATGAGCAATCACGTTTTGCGACGTGTTGCCATCGCTCCTATTCGCATATATCAACAGGTTATTTCGCCCTTATTGCCTGACGCCTGCATTTATTATCCAACGTGTTCTCATTACGCCGTCCAGGCTATCGAGAAATACGGTGTTTGTAGAGGCTGCTGGCTTGCCGTGAGGCGCATCGCTCGCTGCAATCCCCTGCACGTCGGCGGTTATGACCCTGTGCCCTAGCGGGCACTCGCTATCGGAGGAAAAATTACATGTGGGATTGGATCGTTAACATCCTTTTCGAGCTGCTCAAGCTCATCCAGACCTTTGCGGTCGACTGGGGCCTGTCCATCATTATCCTGGTGGTCATCGTCCGTCTGCTGCTGACGCCGCTCATGCTCAAGTCGACCAAGTCGACGGCCCGTATGCAGGTGCTGCAGCCCAAGATGCTCGAGATCCAGGAGCGCTACGCCGACGATCCCCAACGTCAGGCCGAGGAGATGCAGAAGTTCTACAGCGAGAACAAGTTCAATCCGCTGTCCGGCTGCCTGCCGCTTCTGATTCAGATGCCTATCCTCATCGCCCTGTTTACGCTTCTGCGCAACCTGCCGCAGTACTTTAACGAGGGCACCTTCTCGTTCTTCAACATTCTGCCCGATCTGACTACCACGCCGAGTGCCTCTTTTGCCGATGGCTTTATGGTCGCACTGCCTGCGCTGGTTTGCCTGATTCTGTTTGCTGTCCTGACCCTGATTCCGCAGCTGTACATGTCGCGCAATCAGACTGGTCAGCAGGCCCAGAGCATGCGCATGATGGCCGTCGTCATGACCGTCATGATGCTCTGGATGGGTTGGAGCCTGCCCGTCGGTGTTCTTTTGTACTACGACGTGTCTTCTGCCTGGCAGGTCATCCAGCAGATCTTTGTGACGCAGAAGGTTATCGAGAAGGCTAAGGCCGAAGAGGAGGAGCGTCTTAAGAACGCCCCGCTGCAGGTTGAGGTCACGCGTCGCGAGAAGAAGCCGCGCCCGCACAAGAAGAAGTAGCGGTATAGTAATCTTATTTAGGTACCTAACTTTTGGAGTACGTTATGTCTGAAGAGATCGTCGAGGATATGCTTGAGGAGGTTGCCCCGCAGGCCGCGGGCGATTATCTCGAGATTGCACAGCGCTACAAGGCTGGTGAAGAGCTTACGGATGAAGAGCTTGACACCATTGCCGATGTTGCGATTTCTATTCTTCGTTCCATCCTTTCGCATTTCGACGCCGCCAACTCTCCTATCGATGAGTATGAGGGCGACGAGGGCGAACTGATTCTTGATGTAACGGCTCCCGACCTTGCCGTCCTAATTGGTCGTCATGGTCGCACCCTTGATGCCCTTCAGGTTATGTTCTCGCTGTTGGTGAGCCGCAAGCTTGGCTTTAGGTATCCGGTTGTCGTCGACGTCGAGGGATATAAGAGCCGCCGCCAGGACAAGGTTGCCTCTATGGCTCAGTCTGCTGCCGAGCGGGCAGTTCGCACTCACAAAAGTGTTTCGCTTCCTCCCATGAATGCCTATGAGCGCCGTCTGGTTCATATTGCTCTTCGCGGCAACGATGCCGTCGACACGCATTCTGAGGGTTCTGACCCCGATCGTCATGTTGTGATTGTTGCTCGATAACCTAAACGAGCTTATCTTAAGGGGGCGTGGTTTCCACGTCCCCTTTTTTTGTCAAAAGTTCTTGATACACTGATTTTTGTCAGATAGGAGTTTGTCTTGTTTGTACTAACCGATGAGCAGACAAGCCAGATGCTTAGTCGTCTAATTTCGTATTGCGAAGACTATTCTCTGAAGGTCTCCCATGATGCCCTACGCTCCTGTATTGAGCATCTTGATCTTGTTTTGGAGGCTAATAAGACCACCAATCTTACGCGCATCCTAAATATCGAAGATGCGGCTGTTCTTCATATTCTTGATTCGCTTGTGTTGCTTCCCTATATAGACATAGCTCCAGAAGGCGCTTTGTTAGACATGGGTACTGGTGCTGGGTTTCCTGGTATCCCTTTGACAATTGCTTGTGGACGTAAGGCTACCTATATCGATTCGGTTGGCAAGAAGGTTGATGCCGTCAACTCATTTGTTGAGGCTCTCGGTCTCAAGCATGCTCACGCGGTTCATGATCGTCTTGAAGAATATGCCCGAAGCCATAAGAAACAGTTTGCTGTTGTCACTGCTCGTGCACTTGCACCGTTACCAGTTCTCGTCGAGTATGCTTCACCATTTCTAATAGATAGTGGTCTCTTTGTTATTACTAAGGGAAACCCGTCAGACGTCGAACTTCAGTCTGGTCTAACTGCCGCTAGCATATGCGGGTTCACCACACTTTTGACAGATGATTTAGATTTGCCAAATGGCTTGGGTCATCGCGAGTTTATCATTCTAAAAAAATCTCGTCCGGCAGCTATTTCGCTTCCACGTGCTAATGGCATGGCGAAGAAGAATCCGCTTGCCTAGATGTTTCACGTGAAACATAATGGATAGTAATTACTTGTTATGTTTCACGTGAAACATAACAGATGATGAATCGGAATGTTTCACGTGAAACATCCTCCGTTTAACAGCTTAAAATACACCAGGAGGGACCGTGGGATTTCGCGACGTTAAGCGTTCAAAGAGCGCAAAAGACACGCGTATCATTGCAATCATCAATCAAAAGGGTGGTGTGGGTAAGTCCACCACAGCAGTAAACCTTGCAGCAGCACTGGGTGAACAGGGTAGAAAGACGCTGATTGTCGATTTTGATCCACAGGGTAATAGCACGAGCGGCTTTGGAATCGAAAAAGAAGAACTCGATAACTGCATCTATGATGCATTGCTGAATGATGTTCCGGCAGAATCGCTTGTTCTGGATACAAATTGCAGTAAGGTATTTGTAATTCCGGCTACTATCCAGCTTGCAGGAGCCGAAATTGAGCTTGTAAGCGCAATTGCACGAGAAACACGCTTGAAGGATCTGCTTGAGCCTGTTAAGGATGAGTTTGACTTTATTTTTATCGACTGTCCGCCTTCACTTGGCTTGTTGACCATTAATGCGTTGACGGCGGCGGACAGTGTTCTGATTCCGATTCAGTGTGAGTATTACGCACTCGAAGGTGTCACCAAGCTGCTTGAGTCGATGAAGATGGTCAAAACACGCCTAAATAAGAGCCTTGATACCTATGGCGTGCTTATGACGATGTATGATTCGCGAACATCGCTCTCAAATCAGGTTGTCGAAGAAGTGCAGTCGTACTTTGGCGATAAGGCATTTAAGACCTTGATTCCGCGTACGGTTAAAATATCAGAAGCACCGTCGTTCGGTGAGCCGGTAATTACATATGCGCCGCAAAATAAGGGTGCAAAGGCGTATATGAACCTTGCCAAAGAGGTGATCAAGCGTGCCTAGTCCTAGGAAGCGTGGCGGTTTGGGTCGCGGACTCAATGCATTGGTCTCCGAAGCAGAATATGAGACCGGTGGATCTGCGACGTCCGCATCCAATACTGCTTCGGAAACTAAACTTCCAATCGAAGATATCGTTCCGAATCCCAACCAACCCAGAATTCATTTTAATGAGACCGAGCTTCGAGAGTTGAGTGAGTCGATTCAGGAGCATGGTGTTCTTCAGCCACTTCTTGTACGCAAGCACGGTAATGGCTATGAGATTATCGCAGGTGAGCGCCGTTATCAGGCTTCTAAGCTCGCTGGACTTGAGGAAGTTCCTGTCATCATAAAAGATGTTGATGATGAACAGATGCTTGCGCTTGCATTGATTGAAAATCTGCAACGCTCTGATCTCAATCCCGTCGAAGAGGCTAAGGGATATCGACAGCTCATCGATGCGAGTGGTATGACTCAAGAGGCCTTGTCGAAGGCTGTTAGCAAGTCTCGCTCTGCAATCACCAATTCGCTGCGCCTACTTGATCTTCCGGAGGTTGTTCAGCAGATGATCTTTGAAGGTAAACTAACTGCTGGCCATGCTCGTGCAATTCTTGCAGTTCCATACGAAGATGCACGCATTAAGTTAGCTGATAAGGTTGTTGCGGAAGGATTGTCCGTCCGCGCGACAGAAAATCTTGCTCCGTTGTTTTCTGCCGGAGAGACACCAAAAACGCCTCGAACCGCAACGCCTCAGTCTTTTAAGAAGGCGGCACGCGTTCTGCGTCAGGTATTTAACACGAACGTTCGCGTAAAGAGCTCGCGCGGCAAGAACAAGATCGAGATTGAATTTAAGGATGAAGAGGAACTCTCTCGCATTCTTGACGAAATCATTCAGTTTGATCAAGGAGGTCAGGATGAGGAATAAAGTTCTGACTGCTGTCGCTTTGGCTGCTACTGTTGCAGTTGGCGCTTTTGCCGGTTATAAGATTGCGACAGATGATGAATTGCGTGGTCGTTTACTTCGCGGAGCGCAGGATATCGTTGATACCTCAAAAAAGAAAATGGATGTTATGACCGAGGACGTTGCCATGCGTACGGCTCAGATGACTAAGAATCCCAAGATCAACCAAGATTGGGTTAATCATCAATGGGAAAATGTAGGCTTTTAGGTACCTAACAATGACTCATCTATTCTGAAGGGTTCCTTGTCTGATCACCAGTACAGGGATCCCTAATATCGTCCTAAATAATACTGGACAATCGTATGATGCAGATAATCGATGAATATGAAACAGCCCCGGTTGCAATTAAGCAACCGGGGCTTTCTGATGTTTCACATGAAACGTTTAGGCTAGTCTCCCCTACGCGTTCTTCTGAACTTTGAAACGCTGCTTGAGTTGGCCACAAGCCGCATCGATATCGTTGCCACGAGAGTTGCGGATCGTGGTCTCGATACCACGGGACTCAAGACGGCGTTGAAGGTCTTCTACCTTATGGATCGGTGACGGCTTGAGCGGGCTGCCCTCAATATCGTTGAGCTGAATCAGGTTGACGTGGCACAGCGTGCCCTCACAGAAGTCGCAGAGCGCCTGCATTTCGGGGCTGGTGTCGTTGACGCCCTCGATCATGGCATATTCGTACGTCGGACGGCGGCCGGTCTTCTCGGTGTAGAGCTGCAGTGCCTCGTGAAGGCGCAGGAGTGTGTATTTCTTGACACCGGGCATGAGCTTATTGCGTGTGGACTGGATGGCGGAGTGCAGCGAGACAGCTAGGGTGAACTGCTCGGGAATGTCGGCAAACTTACGGATGCCAGGAATAACACCGCTGGTAGACACGGTGAGATGGCGCGCTCCAATGCCGATACCGTCGGGGTCATTAAGGGTGCGCAGCGCCTTAAGAACCTCATCGTAGTTGGCAAAAGGCTCGCCCTGGCCCATGAACACTACGCTTGTCGCGCGCTCGCCAAAGTCATTGGAAACGTGAAGTACCTGGTCGACGATTTCCTGGGCGGTCAGCGAGCGCCTGAGGCCGTTGAGACCGGTAGCGCAAAAAGCACAGCCCATTCCGCATCCGGCTTGGGTGGATACGCAGACAGAGAGCTTGTTACGACGGGGCATGCCGACGGTCTCGACAGAAATGCCATCGTGGTACTCGAGTAGGTATTTACGAGAGCCGTCTTTGGACACCTGCTTGGTGAGCTCGGTCGGCGTGTCGAAGGCAAATGCCTCCTTTAACTGCTCGCGGAAAGCCTTGGGAAGGTTGGTCATATCGTCAAACGAACAAACGTTCTTCTCAAAAACCCATTCAATGAGCTGCTTCGCGCGGAAAGCGGGCTGGCCGAGTTCGGCCACGAGCTCGCGAATATCGTTTTGGCTCAAGTCGCGAATGTCCTGAGATTTAGTCCTGGGATTCATGGAAGCCTTTCGATTTTGGGGAAACGTAAGGGGTATCGCTACAATATGGTATCAGCTGCAGAAATCATAGAGGAGGAGTCTGCCCATGCCGGGTAAAAGCCTAGAGAACATGCACGTAGCGGTCTTGGCGGGCGGCCATTCCGCCGAGCGCGAGATTTCGCTCAATTCGGGAAAGAACGTCGTGGTGGCCCTAAAGGAGGCTGGCTACACTTCGGTGGAGCTGCTCGATACGGCTGCCGATGATTTTATGGTGACTATGGCAACTGGCGATTTTGACGTGGCGTTTATCGCCATGCACGGCGCCGGCGGCGAGGATGGCGCCATGCAGGGAGCCATGGAGACGCTGGGTATCCCCTATACGGCGTCGGGTGTGCTCGCCAGCGCGTGTGGCGCCGATAAAGAGGTTTCAAAGCTTCTGTATGCCAAGGCAGGCATCCCCATTGCCCCCGGTTTGGCGCTTGAGGCGGGCGACGAGGTTGATATCGATCGCATCGTTGAGATTTGCGGCGAGCGTTGCTTTGTAAAGCCCGCCGTCAACGGCTCCAGCTACGGCATCTCCCTGGTACACGAGCCCTCTGAGCTGCCTGCCGCCATCGCCAAGGCCTTTGAGTACGGCGATAAGGTGCTGGTCGAAAAGTGCATCGAGGGAACCGAGATTACCGTAGGCGTCTACGGCGAGGATGACGTGCGCGCCCTGCCGATCGTCGAGATTCGCAAGCCTGAGGACTGTGAGTTCTACGACCTGGATGTGAAGTACGTCGATCCCACGGATATCCACCGTATTCCGGCGCAGATTTCGCCCGAAAACTATGCTCGTGCCCAGGAACTAGCCTGTGCGGCCCACAAAGCCCTCGGCTGTCTGGGCATTTCGCGCAGCGATTTTATCGTGAGCGAGGACGGCCCCGTCATCCTCGAGACCAATACGATTCCCGGTATGACCGATACGTCGCTGTATCCGGACGAGATTCGTCATACCAAAGACATGACCTTCCCGCAGGTCTGTGACAGTCTGATTCGCATGGGTCTCCGTCGAGCGGGCATTGCATGCTAATCGAGGACGCTGTATCTCCTGGAACGCCGCAGTTTGTCATTGATTCCTATGCAACGCTCGCCGAGCGTGCCCGCACACAATCATTTGGCCTTATCGAGGAGGATGTTATCGTCCTCGATACCGAGACCACGGGTCTTTCGGTCCAGGACAACGAGCTTATCGAGATTTCCGCGGCCCGTCTTTCGGGCCGCGAGGTCGTTGACCGCTTTGACACGTTTGTGCATCCCAAGCAGCTGATCCCTGCCGAAATCACTAAGCTCACAAGCATCACAAACGCCGATGTGGCCGATGCCCCCTCGGCTGTAGAGGCCGTGGCAGCGCTCGCCGATTTTGTGGGCGGGTGCCCGGTTATCGCGCACAATGCCACGTTTGACCGATCGTTCATCGAATCGGTCAAGGGCGGTGTCAACGTCAGCGACATCTGGATTGATTCGCTGGCACTGTCCCGTATCGCGCTGCCGCGCCTGGCATCGCACAAGTTGTCCTTTATGGCCGATCTGTTTGGCTGCGACTCCGTGTCGCACCGTGCAAATGCCGATGTCGATGCCCTGTGTGGGGTGTGGCGCGTGCTGCTGGTTGCCCTTACGGACTTGCCGCAGGGCCTTATGGCGCGTCTGGCGGATATGCACGCGGATGTTCCTTGGTCCTATCGTCCCATTTTCTCGTATTTGGCAGGTCAAAACCCCGGCTCGATTTTCTCGCTTGCCGCCGCCCGCGCCGACGTGCTCAAGGCCGATCGCGCCGATGATCGCGTGGATGCCGACGAGCTGCCGGTTCTTAACATGCCGAGTCGCGAAGAGATTGAGGCGGATTATGCCCCTGGTGGCCTAGTCAACCGCATGTATCCCACATATGAGCCGCGCGACGAGCAGATTGCCATGGCGCTCGAGGTGCGCGACGCGTTGGTTACGGATACGCATCGCGTGATAGAGGCCGGTACGGGCGTCGGTAAATCGATGGCGTATCTCGTGCCCTTTGCCGAGGCCGCCCGCCGAAACAACATTACCGTTGGCATTGCGACCAAATCGAATAATCTTGCCGATCAGCTTATGTACCACGAGCTGCCAAAACTCGCCGAACAGCTGGACGGAGGCTTGTCATTCCGTGCGCTCAAGGGATATGACCACTATCCGTGCCTGCGCAAACTCGAGCGCATGAGCCGAAGTCAGGCCGAGATTACCACCAAGCGCGATCCTGCCGACACGCTCACAGCGGTTGCGGTGATCATGGCGTATGTGTGCCAATCTGCCGATGGTGACCTCGATTCGCTCGGCATTCGCTGGCGCAGCGTCAACCGTCCCGACTTTACGACGGCCTCACGCGAATGCGCTCGTCGCCTGTGTCCGTTCTTCCCCGATAAATGCCTCGTCCACGGTGCCCGTCGTCGCGCGGCGCATGCCGATATCGTGGTCACAAATCATTCCCTGCTGTTTCGCAACGTTGCGGCCGAAGGGAGAATTTTGCCTCCCATCCGCCACTGGGTAATCGACGAGGCCCATTCCATCGAGCGCGAGGCGCGCCGCCAGTGGGCGCGCGTGGTCTCGGCAGACGAATCTCGTGTGCTATTTGAGCGCCTTGGCAGGTCGAGCTCCGGTGCATTGAGCCAGGTATCTCGTGATTTGGCGATATCCGAAGGCTCCACGCTTTATCTGGGGCTCACCGCGAAGGCGACGTCTACGGTCGCACGCGCGAGCATGGCACTCGCCGAGGTGTTTGACGGCGTGCGTGAGCTCGGCCGTCGCGCTCGCGGTGGCTACGACAGCGCAAATCTGTGGATTGGCCCCGAGTTGCGCGAGTCGGATGACTGGCATGACTTCTTGCAGTCTGCCAGCGCTGCTATCGATGCCCTGGAGCAGGCGGATAAAAATGTTGCCGCGTTGGTGCAGGCTGTCGCTGCCGATAAACCCGAGGTCGTCGTCGACCTGGGCGATATTTCGCGCCGTCTGCACGAGCTGGCCGAGAACCTCAAGCTCATCATTGACGGCACCGACGAGCATTATGTGTACTCCCTGCAGGTCAACCGCCGCCTACGTGCGGGCGGAGAATCCATGACCGCCGAGCGCATCGACATCGGCGAGGCCCTGGCGAACGAGTGGCTGCCCGAGGTGCATACGGCCATCTTTGCCTCGGCAACCATGACGGTGTCCAAGAGCTTTGAGCACTTTAACCATGCCGTAGGCCTCGATCGCATTGGCGCTTCGGCATCCTCGTCACTACATCTGGATTCGAGCTATGACTTCGATTCGAACATGGCCGTAGTCGTGGCGGGGGACATTCCCGACCCTCGCGACCGCGAGGGCTACCTGTCCGCGCTCGAGCGCGTGCTGGTCGATGCCCATCTTGCCATGGGCGGGTCGGTGCTCACGCTGTTCACCAATCGCCGCGATATGGAAGACCTGTACGCTCGGGTTGAGCCCAAGCTGGCGCGTGCCGGCCTGGAACTCAATTGTCAGCAGCGCAATTCGTCTCCCCGTCGCTTGCGCGATCGCTTTATCAACGAGTCGACCTCGTCGCTCTTTGCTCTCAAAGCATTTTGGGAGGGCTTCGATGCCAGCGGCGAGACGCTGAGATGCGTCATTATCCCCAAGCTGCCATTCTCGAGCCCCACCGATCCTCTCTCGTGCGAGCGCAATCTGCGCGAGGACCGCGCCTGGGTACGCTACTCGCTGCCCGAGGCGGTTCTCGAGGTCAAGCAGGCGGCCGGTCGCCTGATTCGTTCATCGACCGATTGCGGCGTGTTGATTTTGGCCGACCCGCGTCTGGTGACGAAGGGTTACGGCAAGAAATTTCTGACATCGCTGCCTACGAGCTCGTATCAGCGCATCGAAACGGCGCAGATCGGCCACTATCTTCAGTTATGGCGCCAAGCGCACGAACGCCATCGCTAAGAACGGAAGGCCAGTGCCTCGGCGGCATCACATAGGCGCTTTGAAAGGGCGGGGTCGTCTGCGATGCGGATGGCTCCGCCCGCTGCGATAATCTGGCTAAACAGCCAGTTTTCGGAGCTATAGCAAACGGTCACGCTTGCCGTACCCTCCCCATCGGCTTTAATTGACCTGATACCTGCCCACCTCACGCGTTCTGCCATATCGAGCGGCATCAGGAGCTTAACGCTCTGGCTTGCCTGTGCAAGGGAATCGTGCAGGGACGTGGTTTCGGTCGTGTGACGCACGACGGAGTCTTCCGTCAGCAGAAGCTCCTCGATCTTGTCCATACGGTAGGAGCGCTGCCCGTCTGCCTCGACATCCCAGGCAATCAGGTACGTTTGGTCGCCGTTGGTCGTGATCTTTAGGGGGTCGATCAATCGCCTGCGTGGATGCTGGTCGTCCAGGGAGCGGTAGGTGACGAGGCATCGCACACCATCCTGAATTGCACAGCAGAGTTGCTGCCAATAAGATCCGCGGGCGACGGTATCGACAACGCGTTGGTTGTATCCGAGTTCCGCCGGAAGGAGTGCGCGCCGGATGCGCGCCGCCGCGCACTCTTCGATTCCGAGCGACTCCAATTCATGGTTGAGTACGGCGCCCTCGGCGGCACTCAGGCGAAGCGGCAGCACACGGCCCGCATCGCCGATGAGAACCACACGTTCATCGCGGCATTCGCAAATGATGCGCGCGCCCGATTCGCGGTCTGCGAGCGTCGAGATGATGCCGATGATCTCGTCGAGCGAAGCTCCGGAGATATCGAAGCGACTGCAGATTTCGTCTCGCGTCATGCCCGCCTCGCCGGCGGCATAGAGTGCCTCCATAATGTCAATGGAGCGCGAGAGCCTTTGTTCGCTGGTGAGCTTACGCACGGCCATGAGCGCTCACTGTCCTTTCGATGAGGCGGTTCCACGCCTGCTTGAGTTCGTTGGGCGCTACGGGCCTCATACCGTCAACACTGTGTTCCATGCAAAATGACGCCGCCGCATTCAGGTCGCGAACGTCAACGGTCCAGGTCCAGCCGTCTTTGGCGTGCTCGAGCCTTCCTCGCCCACGTGTGAGGCCGTGGACCATGTCGGATTGAGCCTGCGGAGCAAACGAGAAAGTTGCCGTGACGGGCTGGCAATCGGAGAAATCGAATTCAAAGAAGAGGTAATCGTTGAGATTGAAGTCTGCGGGAATGGCGTAGGCCCGCGATGGACGCCACGCACGAACGATGCGATCGCAGCGAAAGGTTCTGATTTTTCCGGTGGCGTCATCTAGGCCGCAAAAGTAGGCCGTTCCTTCGCGCTCGAACATGCCGTAGACGCAAACAGTGCGTTGTCGTTGCTCACCCCGTCCGTTTTGATACAAAAAACGCAGCGCGCATCGGTCGGCAAACGCGCTCCATACCGCATCGACCGTCGGCGAGTGAACAACGGGGGGCTCGGCCGTATTCGTCTCGCCGGTAAGATAGGCAATTTTGGAGCGTATGTCGGCGAGCGGGGTCGCAAAGGCCGAAGAGCCCGTGGTGAGGGTCTGATCGATAGCGTTTAGCAGAATGTCGGCATCGTCTGCGGTGATCAAGCCGCCCGCGGCAAACGTATGCTCACGGTCGATTGTCCAGGCGCTCTCCTCGGTCTCCTGGGCACCCGCGGCGCGAACTTCCTTGATCACAATGCCCCGCTCGAGCAGCTTGTCGCGGTCGCGGCGAAATTTTCGCTTATCCGAGTCGACGTTGCCCGATCCGTAGCCTAGGTCAGAATCCAGCACGATCTGCTCGGTAGTTAAGGGCTCGGGGGAACTGTTGAGGACAAAGAAAAGGTTGAGGATACGCTGGGCGGTTTTGTCGAAACCGGGTTCTGGCGCATTTGTTTTGTTTGTCGCGGTCATATCGCTTACCGTCATAGAATCCTCGCATGGGAAGGTTATTTGATGCCATGATTTTAATCCGATATGGAGATTAGGCTATATCCTTGTCCGCTCAGTGCGTTAAGATGCCCAGATTTCGGCCGATTGCGTTCGCTCGGGGTATACTTTCGACTATATACGGTTCTAATGTGCAAGCATTGGGCCTATTTGTCGGATTATGGATGTGGAGCGCACATGGCGAACACCCAGAACTATATCAATCACCTGCTGCAGGGCACGGGCATCACGCCGGCGTGCAGCGAAGAAGAGCGTTTGGCTGCCGAGGATATCGCCCAGATCTTCCGCAATCATGGCTTTGATCCCGAAGTCCAGGAATTTAACGCTCCTGCACCCAGCAGGCTGGCATTTGCCGTCACAGGCATTCTGTCTTTTGCCGGTGCCCTGCTTATGGGTATTGGCGGCAGCATCGGTTTAATCGGTGTTCTGCTGGCCATCGTCGGTGCCGTGTTGTATGTGCTCGAGCGTACCGGTCGCCCTGTTATCTCTCGCCTGGGCAAGACGGGCGTGAGTCAAAATGTCATTGCCTATCACAAGGCCACAGGTCCGCTTGCATCTCCGCGCAACCGTCCGGTGGTTGTTGTCGCCCATTACGATTCTCCGCGTGCCGAGCTCCTCGCTCGCGAACCGTACGCGCCGTATCGCGCGCTCATCGCCAAGATGCTGCCGGTCGCCACGATTGTCCCCGCTGCCGTCGCCATTCTGCGTATACTGCCGCTCCCCGGCGCTCTGAAGGTTCTGCTTTGGATCGTTGCGATCCTCGCCTCTCTTGTGGCGCTCGCCAACGCGGCCAATATCATTGCCAACCGTTTTGTTCTTCCCTATACGTCCGGTGCGGTCTGCAATAAGTCTTCTGTAGCCGCGATGCTCGGTGTCATGGATAACGTTGCCCCTTACCAGGGCGAAAACGAGTTCCCCAACGACATTCCGTTTGATGACTATTTTGGTGAGCAAAAGCGTCGTGCCGAGGAGATGGCGCGCGCGGCGGCTGAGTATGCCGCTGCCCAGCAGCAAAACGACTACGGTAACACGATCGAGTATGAAGAGCCCTCCTACACCGAGGACGAGTTTGGCCAGCCGATCGCTCCCGAATCCGAGCAGGGCGAAGTTTTTGACGAGCAGATCGATGGCTTTGAGGGTGCCTCAGCTGACGAAACCCTGATTGGTGTCATTGCTCCCGAGGCTCAGGCTGAAGCCGAGGTTGCTGCCGAGCCGGTCGCGGATGAGGATGTCGTCGAGTCGATTGGGGCGCCCGCTGTCGCTGGGCCGAGCGAGCCCGAGCCCAAGCTGTATCGCAATGCTGCCGGTAATATTCGCTTTGGTTCTGATGCCATTCGTGCCTTGGGGATGCTTCCCGAGTCGTGCACGCTTGATTACGAAGAGGGCGAGGAGCCGACGATCGATCCCGCGCCTGCTTCGGTTGAACCTGTCGCCGCGCCCGCCGACGAGCCCGTCGTCGATACCGAGCCCGAGACGGAACCCGAGCCCAGCCCTGCACCCGAGCCGGACACCGCTGCACCCGCTCCGGTGGTTCAGGATGTGTACGACGATTCCGCCAGCGATTACGATGAGTATCCGCAGCGCGTTTCCTATGAGAGCGATACCGATTTTTCGGCCGATCTACCGGTCGCGACGCCCCATGCCGATATAGCATCTGCGTTCTCTTCGATTGGAGCCAGCGCTTCAAGCTTCTTTAAGGGCGCACTCGCTAAGGGTAAAAAACTTGTCGACGACCTTGAGGAAAAGCGTGCCGCTGCGCGCGAGGTGGCAGAGCAGGAGGCTATTGCCCACCAGCAGGCTGCCGAGGCCGAGCGTGAGCGTGCGGCGCGGGAATTTGAACAGCATGAGGCTGAGCAGCCTGCCGCGACGGAGGTCGCCGAGGCTACGACGTCCTTTGAGGCCCAGCAGCCAATCGACGCCACCGAGACGCTCGATGCCGCGAAGTTCGATGCCACGATAACGTTCGAGAAGCAGGGTACTGCCATCGCCGATCCCCTTTCTGTTTCCGATGAGTCCCAGGATGCTGCAGATGAGATCGAGGCGCCCGAAGCCGAGCCGGCTGAGAGTTTCGATGCCGAGCAGGTTGAGAACGTTGACGCCGAGACGAACACCGCCGACGAGATTGAAGCCGACGCGACGGTCGTCGTTGAGCAAGAAGAGACCCCGGTGATTTCTAACGCCGATGAGTCCAGGCCGTACTCTACGCAGATCTTTACCATGCCTGCCCCGAGCGATCCCGGCTCCACGGTTGCCAACCCCGCATCGGCGCAGGTCGAGACGGTTGATTCGCTCATGGCGCAGATTTCGTCCAAGGCCGCACCGCGTCCGCAGATGAATATCCCCGATCCCGCTTCTGCTCCGGTGCCCACACCTTCTTCTTCGCCGCTTGCCTCGGTCCCCGATCCATCGCTGCCCTCGATGCAGCAGGCCAACGTCGCATCCCGCACATCCCTCTTCGATCTCCCCGACCCCTCGGCTCAGGCCGACGATCCTTTCGCGACGGCTCAGGGGCCCGAGCCCACGTCGGCGCCGGTTGCCCCCTCCATGCCCGTTTCTTCGGGCGCTCAGCCCATCGAAACCATCTCGGCTCCCGTCGTCAAGGAGGCAAAGCCTCAGAAGCGCGGTCTGGGCGGCTTGTTCGGACGCAAAAAGAAGAATGAGCAGAACAGCATGAGCGACTGGCTGGGCGTCGAGGATGACTACGATGCCAAGAAGTCTGGCCGCGGTATCGGCTCTTGGGATAACTTTGAGGACGATGATAATGGCTGGAAGGGCGGTGCCACCTCTTCTGACGGCGCTTCTGCCGAGGACATGCTTTCGGCTGTTGCCTCCATGGGTGATGACGAGCTGCTTGGTCACGATATCTGGTTTGTGGCAACGGGTGCCTCGGATTGTGACGGCGCCGGTATGAAGGCGTTCCTCGAAGCCCATCGCGATAAGCTGCGTGGTGTGTTCTTTATCAATCTTGAGTCCATTGGAGCCGGTAGGCTTTCGGTCGTGACGGTCGAAGGCGAGCAACAGTTGCTCAAGGGTGATCGCCGCATCATGAATCTGGTCAGCAAGGTGTGCAAGTCGTTCCACGTTGATTGTGGCGCGTTTGAGATGCCCTATGCCAAGACCGATGCCTATGCCGCGCTCGAGGCGAGCCGTCGCGCCCTCACAATTGCCGGTGTCGATGGCCCGCGTCTTGCCTGCGCGCGCACCGAAGACGATTTGCCGTACAACGTCAACCCGACGAACATCGCTACGGTGTCCGAGGTTGTCACCGAGGTCATCCGCCGTTCGTAGCGGACCTCTAAGGAGTTAGCGTGTTTTCATACATCAAACGCCATTGGCCCGTCTATGTGGTTCTGTTTTTGATCGCCATCGCTATGGGTCTGGGGGCCGCATATATCGTGGGCGCTAAGGGGTCGACGCCCAGGTCCACGATGAGCGAAGAGGTGGAGCAAGAGCAGAGTTTGGGTGCCGACGGCATTTCGGATGGCGATCTGGAACTTGTTGACGGCGGGTCTGCGTCTACGGAATAGCCTTTGGTTACATACGCCAGATAACGGGCGAGCCGGCATATCGGCTCGCCCGTTATTTCTACCTACTCCTCTTTTGATGCCGAGCTTAGCCAAGTGAGCCAAATTGCTGTGCCACCGGCGGTCAATAATGCGGTGAGAAAAGAGATGATGGGTGCATTGCCCGTATTTGGAAGATCCTGCGGAATGGCGCATTTTTGAACAACACGATCTTTATCGTGCGACTCGAGTTTTTCGCCTCCTCCGTTGCGGCAAAGGTCAACACGGGCACTGTTGGCGAGTGCGGTTTGGGGCGTATAGGATGAGGTTGCACACATCCGGATGATTGCTCCGTGTAAATCCGATTTGAGGGATGCCGTCGCGTCGTCAAGGTCGTCATGCTCGTCTTTAAGCCCATTGCGACTCCAAGAATCGTTGTCGCGCCGGGTCGTAAAGTCTGCGGAAACCGAGCCATACTCAAAGCGAATCCCTGTGATAACAGCGTCGTCCGAAAGCGTAAGGTCCTTTACTTCGAGGGTGGAAGACTCTGTGGTCGAGACATCGGCTTTCCAAAGACTCCAGCCATCGTAATCGACAATCCGCACATCCTCGCCCAGCCGCTCTTCGACTTCGGCTGTCTCGAGCCACGGGTTGGTGTGTTCATCGTCAAGTGTGGCGTTGGCCTTTTCCTTTATGCCCAACTTGTCTGCCGGTGACGTTCGATACCAAACATTGCAGAGCCCATTTAAGTCGCCGACGGCGATCGGGGTTTTAATGGCGACAAGTTTGGCCGTGCCGTCTTTGGCACATTCGAGATCGTCGGTGACGGTGAACTCGTCGACCCAGGTGCTCGATTCGTTTTGAGCGTCGATGGTGTAGGAATAGGAGCCCTTTCTGTCGGGTTGCGTCGCCGCCCGGTTTTTACCGTCGCCGTTCGCCACTGTTCCCTTTGCGGTTGGCCGCGCGATTTCTTGTCGCTTGTCGACGCTCCCCTTAATCTCAATCGGTGCATCCGTCATGGTTACGGCCTGGATCTTCCCCGTATCCTCGACTTCAAAGGATACGTCTTCAGCGAGGTCATAGGAGCGCGGGGACATTGTTTCGCGTAGGGTATAAGAACCGGGTTCAAGGTGCTCCACGCGATGGGGCTGCTCGGATGATATCCAAGAATCAATTTCTGTTCCATCGGCGTCGCATAAGACCAGTCGGGCGCCTTTAACTTCATGCTTGCCTGTCATATCGACCTTGGAGAAATCGACCTTGGTGTAATCATTAGACAATTCGATCTGCGACTCGACCACGGGGACCTTCTGGTCGATATAAGCAAGCTCAACGATATGTGCTGTCCGATCAAGTAGATAGCCGTCGGGAGACTGGGTTTCAACGACTTCGTATCGTGCCGTTCCGCAACCCAGCGAAAGGTTGTCTACGCGAGCTTTACCCTGTTCATCAGTTGTGACGGCGGCAACGGCTTCACCGGCAAGGGCGGCAATGTGGCCATCGGGGCAAACGATATCGTCGGCAGCGCGAATTTCAAACTTGGCACCAGATAGGGCACTGCCGTCTACTGCGTCAGCCTTCGCGATCTCGATGCTTCCGGTTGCCGCGCTGTTGAAATACGAGACGGCGGCGATAGGTGTGAGATCTGCATCGGCAGGAATCGTCACCTTCAGTTCGTCGCCCACAAGGTAGGGCGCTTTGGCTGCGACTTCTCGTACGTAATATGTGCCCGGCTTGAGCGATTCTGGCAACGTGACGGTGCCGGTCGCATTGGTGGTAAAGGTGTTCATAACGTTGTGCGTCGGATACCAGCATGTTTGAGAGATGGGTTCACGGTTGCTGTTGAGCAGCTGAAAACTAAAGCCGGCAAGGGGGACGGAAGCTCCCGTCTGGGCATCGCGTTTGATGATTTGGAGGTGTGTCGAAAGGGTGTGATTGTCCACTATGTACTGAAGCTTGGCTCCGTCGGCGATTTGCTCGGGCGCGATGGTCCAATCCTCTGCCCGCTTGAAGCCTGCGGGAACAGTTTCCGGGACCTCGCGAACGGTATACCCCTCACGATCGTAGGGGATGGCGCCATGGACGCCGTCCGGTCGTGTGCCCGCGCCAAACCAGGCCTTGGTCTGGTCTTTGGTGGATGCGAAGCCATAGATATTTGTCGTCAATGTGCCTACGACCTGCTTAGAGCTGTTGCTGACGATTTCAAAGACGACGCCTTCCGCTGGCTGTTCTAATCCCGATTGCTCGCCGTTCCCGTAATCCTTGAACTTGGAAATCTCGAGGTCAAACGCAATATGAGTATTGGGGATGCGGCGTTCGAGCTCAACGACGCCCATGTCGTTTAGTTGATTGGGGCCGACCGTATAGGTCCAGCTGTCATGGGGGAGCAGGTAGCCCTCTGGTGCTTTCGATTCGTAGAGGGTAAAGGTTCCCAGGGGAATGCCGCTTAAGGTCGCCTGGCCATCGCCTTCGGTCGTGAAGGTACGCGTCCACCCAGGGGTAGATTGCGAGACACAGGTAAATTCGGCTTTGGCGAGCGAGGTTCCCGCCTGCGCTCCGGCATTCGTGGCGGCATCGGTTTTGACGACACGCAGCGTGATAGAACCTGGCTGCTCGTTGATTGTGACATGTCCGCCGCTTTTTCCGGTGGTAAAGTCAATGCGATCGCGTCGGGACAGATAGCCTGTCGGCGCTTTGGTTTCGATTAGGTAATATGCCGTGTTGGGCAAAAGTGTTGCCCGTGCACGACCGTTGCCGTCCATTTTGATGCTGCCGACGTGTTTGTCCGTGTTTTTCTCAAAGATGTTAAACGTCGCCCCACCTAACTGATACGTATCGTTCCCGCTGGTAATGACAGTGTTTGCAGATCTTTTTTCAAAGGATACGTTGATGGTGGGCAAAACGTAGAGCATATCCTGGTGCCGGCCTTCGTTAGAGACGGGTCCGTGATAGCGTCTGGCGCGATGCGGGTCGGCCTTAATATTTCCGGCTTTTGCGTTGTCGTAGAGCCAGCGCGCCGCCGCGACAACCTCGGCGTCTTGATCGAACTTGCCGCTTTTGGCAACGCCGGCGTTGTTTGTATACGCAAAAGAGCCATCGGGGCGCGTGGTTCCTTTGAGCATCCACACGGCAATCTGGGTTGCGGCGCGGGCGCGTTCGGCCGTTAGGTTATGGCCGCCAAATGATGTGGCGGAAGGGTATCCATGGCAGATGACGGCGGCAAACTCGTTATCGAGCCATGTCCAACCCTGATTGTAGGTCCGCCAGGGTCCTCCTGGGCTGCTGGGGCCGGGGCAGTCTTGGTTCATGCAGTAAGAAATCGAGGCGTCTTGTGCCTCGTACTTGCCAATGCCAAACGGTCCGCACATATCGCTGATGGTGCGAAAACTAAGCGTATCGTTTCCATCGACGGCGCAGGCGGTACCAGGCGTGGCGCAGGCTAGAAACAACAAGAGGAATAGGAGCAGCGGTGCTGTTGCGATTGCGCTGTGGACAGAGTGCGTGGGTGCATTGGACATGGCTGCTCCTTATCCTTTGTGCGCCGCGCTGGGAGATTGCGGCGCGTGGGATGAGATTAGCGCCGGGGGTCATACGGGTAAGTACCGCGAGCTGACCAAGAACTTGCCAAGTTCCCAACAGATGGAGACCGGTTTTAGATAATCAAACAAAAGAGCAGGTAGAAGACGGTGTAAAACAGGTTACTCGAGTCCCTGTTTTCGCAATTCGAGCAACAAGAAGATGATTTTCCATGCGTAAAACAAGGGTTAGTGCCCTTGTATCAAACAAGACAACCGCGTTATACTATCCCCCACATATGCGGGCATCGCCAAGTGGTAAGGCATCAGCTTCCCAAGCTGACACTCGCGGGTTCGAGTCCCGTTGCCCGCTCCAGTTAAAAGTACAAGCACGGCACCATCACGGTGTCGTGCTTTTTTCAATAAAGTGCCGGGACTCGAACCCGACAGGGTGTGAACGTTAGGCAAATGGCAAAATGTTAGGTTAATACCTGCTGCCTATACTTGCACCTGCGCACGGTACAATGGTTGAGTTACGACCAACGTGCCAATAACCAAAAAGGAGCCGCTATGATCGATCGCTATACCCGCCCGGAGATGGGACACATCTTCTCCCTCGAGAACAAGTACGCCATTTGGCAGGAGATTGAGGTTCTGGCCTGCGATGCCCAGGCGGAGCTCGGCAAGATCGGTATTTCTAAAGAAGAAGCTCAGTGGATTCGCGACCACGCCAACTTTGAGAAGGCGAAGGTCGACGAGATCGAAGAAGTCACGCGCCATGACGTCATTGCCTTCCTGACCAATATGAAGGAGTATATCGACGCCGATGTTCCCGAGGGCGAGCCTAAGCCCAGCCGTTGGGTTCACTATGGCATGACCAGCTCTGACTTGGGCGATACGGCCCTGTGCTATCAGCTTACCCAGGCCTGCGACCTAATTATCGAGGACGTCAAGAAACTCGGCGAGATCTGCAAACGTCGCGCTTTCGAGGAGCGTAACACGCTCTGCGCCGGTCGCACTCACGGCATCCACGCCGAGCCTATGACCTTTGGTATGAAGTTTGGCTCTTGGGCCTGGGAGCTCAAGCGCGATCTGGATCGCCTTGAGGACGCTCGCAAGAACGTCGCCTTCGGTGCCATCTCGGGTGCCGTTGGCACCTACAGCTCCATCGAGCCGTTTGTCGAGGAGTATGTCTGCGAGCACTTGGGTTTGGTTCACGACCCGCTGTCCACGCAGGTTATCAGCCGCGACCATCATGCCTACCTCGCCGGCGTCCTTGCCACCACGGCGGCCACCTGCGAGCGTATCGCTACCGAGGTTCGCAATCTGCAGAAGACCGATACGCTCGAGGCCGAGGAGCCGTTCCGCAAGGGTCAAAAGGGCAGCTCCGCCATGCCGCACAAGCGTAACCCCATCACCATGGAGAAGGTCTGCGGCCTGTCGCGCGTCGTGAAGTCCAACGCCCAGGTCGCCTTCGACAACGTCGCCCTGTGGCATGAGCGTGACATTTCGCACTCTTCTGCCGAGCGCGTCGCCCAGGCCGATAGCTTTATCGCGCTTGACCACATGTTCCAGTGCCTTATCCGCGTTATCGATGGCCTCCAGCTGTATCCGGCTCGCATGATGGCCAACCTCAACAAGACCCGCGGTCTCATCTTCTCCTCCAAGGTTCTGTTGGCCCTCGTCGATACGGGCATTACCCGTGAGGACGCCTACGCAATCGTGCAGGAAAACGCCATGGCGACCTGGCATGAGGTGCAGGACTGCGTTTCCGGCCCCACCTTCAAGGAGCGCCTCGAGGCCGATCCGCGCTGCACCGTCAGCCAGGAGAAGCTCGACGAGATCTTTGATCCGTGGGACTTCCTCACCCGCATCGATACGGTCTTCGATCGTCTGGAGCAGCTGAGCTTCGAGTAGGTTCGGGCATAACGTTAGCTTTTTAGGGCGCTTTGCTGGTAATGTGTGTTGCCGGTAAAGCGCCTCGTTGCATTTATGGAAAGACGGGGATAATAGTCGTCTCGAATGACATTCTGAGAAGGAGATCGCATGATTTCGTTTGATTACAAGCCCCAGGGCGTGTGTACTCGCAATATTCACCTCAATCTCTCCGATGACGGCAGCAAAGTGCTGGGCGTTGAGTTTACCGGCGGCTGCAACGGCAACCTCAAGGCCATCTCTAAATTGGTCGAAGGTGTTTCTTCCGATCGTGTGATTGAGGTGTTGGCCGGCAATACGTGCGGCACGAAAAAGACCTCCTGTGCCGACCAACTTACGCGTGCCATCGAGGCCGCGCGTGCCGAGATTGCCTAATGAGTATTTTTGATCGCGTTAAGAATGGGGTAACGCGCCGAGGATTTGTGTTGGGTGGTGCTGCCGCGAGTGCTGCCACGCTGCTTGCGGGGTGCTCGAAAAAAACGGGCACCAGCGATGATGCTGCCGGTGAGCCGCAGGTTATCAAAGATGATTCCAAGATCGTCTCGATTACCGAAGAGT
The DNA here is from genome assembly GCF_052066095.1 of Collinsella sp. HCP28S3_B9. NCBI lineage: Bacteria > Bacillati > Actinomycetota > Coriobacteriia > Coriobacteriales > Coriobacteriaceae > Collinsella > Collinsella sp. HCP28S3_B9. Next base: position 7,146 of record NZ_JBQHST010000005.1, on the reverse strand, counting down.
ATGAGGCCGTCGACATTGATCTTAAGCCGACGGCGTCGTGGACGTTGCCATTGGGGACGCTGCTGTACTACTGCGATGGCGGTTGCGCTGCGGCGATGATGGCGCCCGCATCTGCGCTGCATGCCAACACGCTTGGCGTGTTCAACATGGGGGACGGCTCACTCACCACGTTGATTGACGATCCTGTCGAGGGTTCCGGTTATGCGTTTTACGACGTTCGCGCCACCGATAGCGTGTTTGCGTGGGTTGAGATGAACTACGCGAATTCGTCGTGGAAGCTCTATGCGCAAACCCTGTCGGGCGCGGCGCTTACTGGTAATGCCGTTGAGCTTGATCGCGGCGGTGAGGATTACGACCCTCCGCTGTTTACCGCCTTTGACTCGTCGGTCATCTGGTACAAGATGCCTTCGACCGGTGGCAATAAGACCGACAGCGATTCATATTGCTACCGCCGTTCGCTCGATGAATCTAAAGCGGAGGCAATCTGGAAGTCGACAGGCCGCTTTGCGTCTGCACCGCGCGTGAGCGATGGCATCCTGACTATCTCACCCCGCGTGCGCAATGACGAGGGCGTCTATTACGGCATGACGGCGATCGACCTGACGGACGGCAACAATACCAAGAGGGCTCAGCTGGTCCTTCCTTCGTCGGTGTCACCTTTCGAGGCCGTATATATGGGCGATACGTTTGTGTTCTCCATTGAGGCGACCTATGCCGACGTGGGCGGCCTGGGCAATATGGGTACCTACATTGGTAACGAGGGCGGCCCGTATCAATTTCTATCGCGCGAACCGCTTGCGTGCGCCGCCGGCAGGAAGGGCAAATATCTGGTTAAGGTTCAGGCATCGCATTTTCTGATCGATACCTCCGCTAAAACCTATGGTTCGCTGCTGTCGCCCGACCGCGCTCTCGAATATGGCGATTATCCAGCTACGGCGGGAAAATCGAATACGTTTTTAACCTATGCCACGGTGCGTAATAGCCAAGGAATTCCCGAGACGGTTACCGCTCGCCTGTTCTCTCTTTAGCGCCGAGGGGTTAAAAAGGCGCCAACGGGGGAATAAGCCCATTGTAACCGTGAGTACCGCCCGCCGAGCTGTCGCGCCCATGCGATGCCCGGTGGGCTCAGGTGCGTTAAAATGGGCTTGTTCTTAGCTAATTGAGACAGGGGGGCCGTGTTATGGCTTCAGATGCAAAAAAGATTCTGCTGGTCGAGGACGAGAAGGCGATCCGTGACGCTGTCGCTGCCTATCTCGAGCGCGAGGGCTACTGGGTTGTTGGCGTTGGCGATGGCCAGTCTGCGATCGAGGAGTTTGAGAAGCACCAGTTCGACCTGGTTGTGCTCGACCTTATGCTCCCCAAGATCCCCGGCGAGCGCGTTTGCCGCACTATCCGCGATACCTCGGATGTGCCCATCATCATGCTTACCGCCAAGGGCGAGATCGAGGATCGCATCATCGGTCTCGAGCTTGGTGCCGACGACTACCTGATCAAGCCGTTCTCGCCGCGCGAGCTCGTCGCCCGCGTTCGCGCCCTGTTCCGTCGTGCTCACCAGGCAGACGAGCCCGCCGTTGAGGTGCTCGACTTTGGCGATCTGGTCATCGATATCTCGGGCCACAAGATCTTGGTCGAGGGCAAGGAAGTTGATTTGACCGCTTCCGAGTTTAAGCTGCTCACCACGCTTGCTCGCCATCCCGGTCGCGTCTATAACCGTATGGAGCTGGTCGAGAAGGTGCTCGGCTACGACTTTGAGGGCTACGAGCGCACCATCGACAGCCACGTGAAGAACCTTCGCGCCAAGCTGGGCGACGACCCCAAGAAGCCTAAGTGGCTCTATACCGTTCACGGCGTCGGTTATCGCTTCGAGGCTCCGGCCAAGACCGATAAGTCGGACGAGAAATAGGTAAATCACATATGACACCTGCGCGCTTTGAAATCGGACAAAAGCACAAGCAGGAGAACGAGGCGGGTTCCAAGGCAAGTTGGAACACGCCTCGTTCCGATTCACGGCCGGCGATGAGCTATCCCTCGCGTATGGCTTTGGCTTTTGCCCTGACATCGCTCATGACGGTATTGGTGCTGGTGGGCGTTGTCTCCGTTGTGTGGGGCACCGTCTTTTCGGATTACACGCGCTCCAATATCGTCGAGATCGCCAATTCTGCTGCCGAAAAGCTTGCGACGTCGTATGAGGAAAACGGCAATTGGACTGCGGGCGAGCTGCGCACGGTCGCGACATCGAGCTTGGTGTCCGACGACCTGGGTATGCAGGTCGTCAACAAAAAGGGCGTTGTCGTTTATGACGACTCATGGCCTTCGGCAAGTGCGACCGCCGATGTGCGCGAGAGCGAATTGCCGTCGAGCAGCTCGAGCGGTAAAAAGGCCTCGCATAGCCCGGTCTCGTCAGCGCCCACCGACTCCGATAGCGTTGCCAACGTCGAAATCGTTACGTCCTCTGGCGAGCATGTCGGACAGGTAAAGCTATGGGCTATCGGCTCCGACGCTCTGCTCACTAAGGCAGATTCTGCGTTTAGGGAGAAGACCTTTAACGCCATGGCTCTTGCCGCGGTTGTTGCAATCTGCATCTCGGTCGTTATCGGATCGCTCGTGTCGCGCATGCTTACCAAGCCGATTCATCGTATTACGAGCACAGCCAAGCAAATTCGCGACGGCGATCTGTCTGCTCGTACGGGCTTGCGCGGCGATGACGAAATCGACCAGCTGGGTGAGACCTTTGACGAGATGGCCACCTCGCTCGAGAAAGATATGAAGCACGAAAAGCGCCTGACCTCGGATGTCGCACACGAGCTTCGTACACCGCTCATGGCCATGCTTGCAACGGTCGAGGCCATGCAAGACGGCGTGTACCCCACCGACGACGAGCATCTGGAGACGGTCGCTTCCGAGACGCGTCGCCTGGCTCGTTTGGTGCAGCAGATGCTCGACCTATCGCGTATGGAAAACAGCACGGCTCCGCTCAATCTCGAACCGGTGGACATGGTTCCGTTCGTGCGATCGATTGTGAACGGCCAGGAGCGTCTGTTTGCCGACCGTGACCTTCGCCTTCGCTTTGCAGATGAAACCCAGGGGCACGACGATGTCGTCGAGGCCGATCCCGACATGATCACGCAATGCGTCATCAACCTCATGAGCAACGCCATGCGCTACACCCCCGAGGGCGGTTGGGTCGTAGTGTCGGTGCTCAGTGACCGCAAGCATGTCAGTATTGCCGTTTCGGATACCGGTATCGGTATTGCCAAGGACGATCTGTCGCGTATCTTCGGACGATTTTGGCGCGCCGATGCCAGCCGCGCCCGCGAAGCTGGCGGCCTGGGCGTCGGCCTCGCCGTAACTAAACAGATCGTCGAGCGTCACCATGGCTACATATCCGTGGAGTCGGAGCTTGGAAAGGGTACGACTTTTACGATTCATCTGCCCCGCGAGCACACGGCGGACGCGGCATCTACTACAATGGAGCACTAGCTTTTCGCTATTCGGTGAAGGAGGGACCGCGTCCCTGCCGCTCCGAGTTTGCGAAAACGTGCGGTAAAGAACCCGCATTTCTGTCGTATTTAGGTAAGGAGTGACTCACGTGACAACGATGGAGCGTCGTCCGGATTCCCGTGGCAAGGTTCGTGATATCTACGATGCCGGCGAAAACCTGTTGATGGTCGCCACCGATCGCATTTCTGCGTTCGACTTTATTCTTCCCGACGAAATTCCGTTTAAGGGAGAGGTGCTCAACCGTATCTCGGCGTTCTGGTTCGACAAGTTTGCCGATATCGTCCCCAATCACCTCGTCTCCATCGATCCGGCGGATTTCCCCAAGGAGTTTGCCGAGTATCGTGACTATCTCGCAGGCCGCGCCATGCTGGTGAAGAAGGCCCAGACGATTCCTATCGAGTGCATCGTCCGCGGCTATCTGACCGGTTCGGGCAAGAAGACCTACGACGAGAACGGCACCGTCTGCGGCATCCAGCTGCCTGAGGGCCTGACCGAGGCCTCTAAGCTCCCCGAGCCGCTGTTCACCCCGTCCACGAAGGCCGAGATCGGTGATCACGACGAGAATATCTCGTTTGAGCGTTGCTGCGAGATCGTTGGCGAGGACATCGCCACGCAGATCCGCGATCTATCTCTTAAGATCTACAAGGCTGCCGCCGAGTATGCAGCGACCCGTGGCATCATCATTGCCGACACCAAGTTTGAGTTTGGTGTCATCGATGGCAAGGTCACGCTGATCGACGAGTGCCTCACGCCCGACTCCAGCCGTTTCTGGCCTGCCGCCAGCTACGAGGAGGGTAAGATTCAGCCTAGCTACGACAAGCAATTCGTCCGCAATTGGCTCAAGGCCAACTGGGATATGACGGGGGAGACCCCGCATCTGCCCGCCGAGGTCATCGATGGCACGTCCGAGCGCTATCGCGAGGCCTTCCAGATCATCACGGGCTCCCAGTTTACAAGCATGAAGGAGAACGCGTAAGTGAGTACCCGCAGCGCCACGAACAAGCGCACGCAATCCCACGAGGTTACCGGGGTTGCGCGCAAGTCCGCCGCATCCGCCAAGCCAGCTCGTCAGGCAGCGAGTTCTGTTCGCGTCGTGCCGGCATCATCCAAGGCACGCCGCAAGGAGCTCGAGAAGGGCGAGAGCCTCGAGGGCCTCTCTAAAGAGGAGAAGCGCGCCCGCAAGGCTAAGCGGCGCGCCAAGGAGGACCGCATCTACACGGTGTCGAGTATCCTTCTCAAGCAGGATGAGGACTACACCAAGCGCCGTCGCATCTGGTGGGCCGTGCTTACTATCGGCATGGTGCTCGTCGTGGCCATTTGGTCTTCGCTGTACTTCGCTCCCGCTGGCATGGTGTCCAGCCCCGTCCAGATGGCCGGCATTGTTTTGTCCTACATCGTCATTCTGGGTGACTTCATCTACGACTTCGTGCGCATCCGTCCCTTGCGTAATATGTATCGCGCGCAGGCCGAGGGCATGTCCGATAACAAGCTCAACGCTATTATCGAGCGCTCGGCTGCCAAAGAGGACAAGAAGGCCTCCAAGAAGAAGTAGTAGCGTTACAACCTATAGATATCGCTAAGATATAAGGCGCGTCGTTTTTTGCGGCGTGCCTTTTTACTGTCCTGTAGATAGATGGAGTGGCACATGATTCGAGCTGCCCTGACGGTCGAAGAGGCTCTGGAGGGTATGAAGTCCCTGGAGCCCAAGATTAAAAATTATGCGCGTCTCGTTGTCCGCAAGGGCGTCAACGTTAAGCCCGGTCAGGAGGTCGTCGTTCAGTCTCCCGTCGAGTGCGCGTCATTTGCGCGCGTGGTGGTTGCGGAGGCTTATGACGCCGGTGCCGGTCACGTGACGGTCATCTGGGCTGACGATGCCGTGACGAGGCTTACCTACGAGCATGTCGAGAAAAGCTATTTTGAGCAGACTCCCGAGTGGAAGCGCATGCAGCTGGATTCGTTGGCTCAGGACGGAGCCTGCTTTATCTTTATTGAGGGCACGGACCCTGCTGCCCTCAAGGGCATCGATCCCGCTAAGCCTGCCGCAGCTTCTAAGGCGAGGAACATGCAGTGTAAGGTCTTCCGCCGTGGACTGGACTACAACATTAACCCGTGGTGCATCGCCGGCGCTCCGGTCGCTGCTTGGGCGCGCGAGGTATTCCCGGGAGACGCCGATGAGGTTGCAGTCTATAAGCTGTGGAATGCGATTCTGCACACCGCTCGTGCTGATGGCCAGGACCCGGAGAGCGACTGGGAGCTCCATGACGCCACATTCGAAAAGAACCTGCGCTTCCTAAACGATAATCAATTTGATTGCCTGCACTACACCGCTTCGAATGGAACTGATCTGACGATTGGAATGACGAAAGGCCATGAGTGGGCCGGCGGCAAGGGAAAAACTCCCGACGGTCACCCTTTCTTCCCCAACATTCCCACCGAGGAGGTCTTCACCTCGCCCGATCGTATGCGCACCGACGGCATCGTGTACTCGGCTATGCCGCTCATTCACCACGGCAATAAGGTTGACGATTTTTGGATTAAGTTCGAGAACGGCCGCGTAGTGGACTATGACGCTCGCGTGGGTAAGGCAACGCTTGCGAGCATTATTGAAACCGATGAAGGTGCTGCTCATCTGGGCGAGGTCGCGCTTATTTCCAAGAACACACCGATTCGTGAAAGCGGCATTCTGTTCTACGACACACTCTATGACGAGAATGCCAGCTGTCACCTTGCGTTGGGTGTCGGTTTTCCCGAGTGCATCGAAAGCGGGTATGACATGTCCAAAGAGGAACTTCTGGAGCATGGCGTCAACGTTTCGAGCACGCACGTTGACTTTATGATTGGCACGGACGACATCGATATTACGGGCATTACACCTGATGGACGTGAAATTGTGATTTTCCAGAACGGCCAATGGAGTTGGGAATAGTCTCAGACCGTGGTACAATGCCATCCGCGGGCCGTTAGCTCAGCTGGCAGAGCAGGGGACTTTTAATCCCAAGGTCCAGGGTTCGAACCCCTGACGGCCCACCATAGAATAGAAAAGCGACTGGCGGATGCCGGCCGCTTTTTTGTTGCCGGTGCACGGGTTCGAACCCGATCTTCTCTATATATAAGGACGCCTGGCGGCCAAAACCAGCCTTTTACCGACAGGAAACCAAAACCAGATGCCGTTAGAGTAAAGTAGCGCACCAGAGATGACCGATACCTCAACACCTATAAACCAGCTGGTCATCGCCAATACCGGAAGCCGATGCTTCAGATATGACTTCAGTGGAACAGCTGAAGGATCAATTTATTTGTGAACAAAATATGGAGTGCGTGATTCCCGCCCCGCGGGCCCCTCCGGTCTGGCAATATATCTCCTTGCCGCGCGGCCCGGTCGGACCGGATGAGACGCGCAGGCGTGCACCTTGAGAACCGGATACTGCGAGGATGGACACACCAGATGTGTCGCATCCGGGCAGACATCGAACCATTTGAAATGGTCTGACTTGGATTCGTTTTTCGCAAGGCCGCCGAGAGGCGGCCCCGAGGAATTCCTTTTCCTATCAAACAGAACCATATGAATCGAACGGAACCGATCAGCGATGACTGAGAGGACCGGACGGGCTCGAGGCCCAATACATTTTGGACGGAGAGTTCGAT